>DMJN01000133.1:0-6989 GCA_003451715.1 Gammaproteobacteria bacterium
CCGTCGAATGACGAGGCTTTTGAATACGATTGGGTCGCTGTCTAGGCCGATTCGACGCTTACGAATTTTCTATTATGCGGCCCCTTCTCGGCAAATTTAACTATACCGTCTGCCTTTGCAAAGAGCGTGTGGTCCCTGCCACAGCCAACGTTTTCTCCCGGATGGAAGTGGGTGCCTCGTTGTCTGACGATTATGCTTCCAGCTTTCACTTGCTGGCCACCAAATAACTTGACTCCAAGCCGTTTCGATACCGAATCGCGACCGTTATTGGTACTGCCGCCTGCTTTCTTATGTGCCATGACTTACTCCTGAATACTTTGCCTAAGATCCCGCTTTAATGCCGGTAATCTTAACCTCGGTGAACCACTGCCGGTGTCCCTGGGTCTTCTTGAAATTCTTGCGGCGATTAAACTTCACAATCTTAATCTTGCTGGCACGGCCCTGCTTCAATACTTCGGCAGTCACCTGGCCACCTTTTACATAAGGTGTGCCAATCTTGACTGATTCGCCTTCGCCAACCAGCAGGATCTTGTCGAACTTAACTTTGTCACCGGTGGCGGCTTCCAGTTTCTCCAGCTGCAGGACTTCACCTTCCTCAACCCTGTGCTGCTTACCACCACTCTCTATTACCGCGTACATAAATTGCTCCAAAACCTTTAAAATGGGGAACTGAGCCCATTCCTCTAGGGGCGGGCATTTTACGGGAACACATAGACCTAGGCAAGCGGAATTAGGAACTCGAGGGCATTCCCTGCAGAACCAGCGCCCCAAGCAATTCACACTCTGCGGCGGGATTGGGCGGCCGTTTTGGAATATTGCCCGATCCTCTGGATTGCGCCCTGGCTGCGAATTCACAGGGCTTTGGCTAACTTGACAGTGTCCTGTGGGCTCCCTAGGATGCACTCACAACCGGGCCCGGTCCGCTAAATTACAGAGCATTTTTAAAGCAACGCAAGTGGTCCATTAGTGGACACGAGCATAAACAGATGTACCAACAAATTCGATCCGTAGTCGAGTCAGACTTTCTTGCCGTCAATGATTTCATCATTGAGCAGCTCTATTCCGAAGTGCCCCTGGTGGAAAATATCGGGCACTATATCGTCGAAGCCGGCGGCAAACGCATGCGCCCCATTCTGGTATTGCTCGCCGCCCATTGTTGCAATAGCAAGAATGACCATCACATCTCCCTGGCGGCCGTAATCGAATTCATCCATACCGCCACGCTTCTGCACGATGATGTGGTGGATATGTCCACGCTGCGCCGCGGCAGGCCAACCGTAAATGAACAGTGGAATAACCCTTCCAGTGTGCTGGTAGGTGACTTCATCTATTCGAGAGCCTTTCAGATCCTGGTTCAGATAGGTGACATGCACATCATGAGAATTATTGCCGACACAACCAATAAGATTGCTGAAGGCGAAGTGTTGCAGCTTATCACCAAGAACAACCCCAATTCGACACAGCAGGATTACCTGCAGGTGATCGAGAATAAGACAGCCATTCTGTTTCAGGCTGCCGCTCAATGTGGGGCTATTCTGGGTGGGGCTGAGTCTGCAGTGGAAGATTCTCTCAAACGCTTTGGCATGCATCTTGGTAAGGCGTTTCAGTTAGTGGATGACTTGCTGGATTACGATGGTGATACCCAGGCTATGGGAAAGAATATCGGTGATGACCTGGCCGAGGGAAAACCCACCCTGCCGCTGATCTATGCCATGGAGAATACCAATGAAGAACAACTGGCAATTATAAGACAGGGGTTGAAGGACCAGACGGTTTCAGAACAGCTGCTTGAGGAAGTTATCCTGATTGTCAGACAGAGCGGCGCCCTGGATTACACACGTCAACTAGCACAACAGCACGCCGATGCTGCACAACAATGTCTGCAGGTGGTTACAGAGTCGAAGTATCGAGATGCCCTGCAGTCAATGGTTGAGTTTTCTATCGAACGTAGTAGCTGAGGAGGCGCTGCAGGCCACGCTCAAGAGAACAAGTTACTGGATACTCTCCCGGCTCGACTGATCAGCTTTCGCGGTCAATGAAAGATTATCTGTAGTCCCGGGCTGTTGTCCCGCAGGATTGAATCCGTGTCGATAATTCGCACCTTCTGATCGCTGGGGCGATAAATCTGTTGATTCTCTACCAGTAAATTCTCCGCAGAGTCCCGCAGTTCCTGTGCTTCCTCAAGATCCCCCAACGCCACATAGGCTGTAGCGAGTGCGATGTAGAAATCCGGCTCAACCTCTTTCAGGCGTAATGCGCGGCGGAATGAGCGCCGCGCTGCCTCGTAGTCTTGAGCTTGCATCGAAACGGCACCCTGGGCGTAATGGTAATAGGGATTGAGGTCGTTAAAGCGCTGAATGGCAAATTCATATTCCCGCGCCAAGCGCGTATTACCAGTTCCATGGTAGAACTTGGCCAGGTTGCTGACAGATGTGGCATTACTGTTATCCGTATCAAAGGCCATCTCGTAGCTGTACTCGGCAAAGTCAGGGTTTCCGAGGCGATTATAAGTAGTCCCGATGTTGTTCCAGGCGATGGACAAATCCGGATCGAGGAATAAGGCATTCTTGAAATAGACCAACGCCTCATCGGCGTATCCCGCAATTAGCGCTTCGGCACCAAGATTGTTGAAATACAGGGCGCGGGCATCGAGATCGGAGACGGTTCTGGCCGTCAACTGCTGCAAAGCAATCTCCGGTGTAAAATCCACCACATAGTAGCTGTTGACCGCCAATTTGCCGGTTGCATTGATGTGTTGACTCAGAACCAGAAGGGATCCACGGCGATCCCAATTGGGCTGTACATCCACCGTCTGAAAACTCGCCTCTACGCCGGCATAACGCGCCATAGCAATATACAGATTCATAACCGAGAGACAGTTGCCCTCCCTCGTCTGAAAAGCCTCAACCGCCGTATGGCTTCGCACATCGGAGTACTGAATATTCAGAAACTCCTCACCGTAGAGAATTTCCTGCAACTTGTTGATCTTGATTCTATCGCTATCACGGCGGTCAAGATGGCTGTCTACCAATTGCTTTATCTCATCAGAGATATACAGCGTATCAATCTCCGGATAGCTATCTGATCCCTGATCGAGAATCTGACGATGAATTTCCTCATCAAGCAGGAACCCGGTTTCCAAGTCGATCGAGGCACAACCGCCCAAATAGAAGGCAGCTACCACGCACAGCCAGATTCTTTTTCCTAACATGTTAAATATGGTTATCTCTCTGTTAATCGTCTGACTCTTAACCGCGTTAAGAGTGCTATCTCGATTCAATAACGTGCTGGGGTATCACGCCCTGACTTGTCCAGCTTTAAAAATTCATAGCGACCCTGCAAGAAAGGCACTTGTTCTTCGCGCATTTTTCTGAGCAGGCCAATCCAGCCGGCATAGCTGGCAATCGTCCGCATACCCTCACCTAGACCGGCATAATCCAGATTATCTCTCAATCTAAGCCTATCCCTGCCCCAGGAATCCAGATAGCTTACCTCACCCGATTGAGAGTCGTATTGGTACTCCAGGGCCACCCGCGTCTGGGCGATGCGCATATTATCAGCCGACAGGAATCGCACCTCGAAGTCTGTCTGGAACGCAAGGGTTTCGGTCCGACCTGCATACCAGTCGACACCGGTATCGATGATCACGCTCTTGGTCACAGACAGGTTCGGCACATACTCGAAGGGCAATGTATCGGCGTGCACGATGTCGAAGCCGGGATCGGTATCCCGTAAAGCCGAAGAAATTTTCACTCGCCCGTCCGCATCGATATCCACTATCGCATCGGAGCGAATTGCCTCGGAGCGTTCCACAAAATCGAACAATGCTCTCAGCGTAGCAGTATCAATTTGTGGCAGAACAAATTGCTCATCGGCGGTGCCTATCAGGGTGATAACGCCGTCGCCATATACCATGGAGGCGATGGTGTAGGTCAGGGTGGCAGTTTCACCCAGGGCCACACCACCGGGAACGATGATTTCACGAATCGTGGACTGGGTAAATTCTCCCCCGAGCGTCTCCTTGAGAAACACCGAGGGTTCGGAGCGTGCCAATCTGCTGTTGCCGCGGTCTCCACCGTCTCGAAATAGCGAATTGGAATTGCGCCGCACTCGCTCGCCCAGATAACTGAATTCTGTTACCTCCGAGCGGTAACGCCTGGCAGCCCTGGAATCAATAGCCAGACGCTGTGCCGCCGTTGCATACAAGTTACCTGCCATTGCCGGGCTTTCTCCACCATGCAATGTAAGGATTCTAAATCCATAGGCACCCGCTACCGACGCTATCTTGTCTGCTGCATCCAGGTCTGAGCTATGGAAGGATACAAACAAACGATCCAATCCAGACGCTCGTAGCCAGTCGTGTAGGAAACTTACCGCGTTCGAGTCCGTTTCGGGCCCGTTACCGAGGATGGCTATTGCGCCGATCTCGCCCTCTTCATACTCGCCTTCCCAGACTGCCAGCTCCTGGCTGAGAGGCAAGGAGTTGACAGGCAGATCCGGGAAGCGACCCAGGCGAGGTCGTTGAATACGACCTCTCGCTACATCTCTGGCGTTCAGGTTGTGCGCTACATCGATATCATAAACATGCAGGGCATCCGCCAGGGTCAGCAGGAAGCTATCCTGGGCTACTGCCTCATCGAGGGTTTCAGCAACCAGCGTACTGCCAGGCATTGCACTGAGAAGCAAAACCAGTAGCGTACTTGCGTAGGCCAGCCTGCTCGAAGCAAGCTCGCGATTAATCCTGTGCACAGGCATCATAGGGCTCATTGCGTCGTTTGCGCAGTAATCTCAACCTCAAATCGCTGACGAATTGTGGCTCACCGTAAGTATGGATGGGTTGAGCCATTTCATCGATCAGGCGTTCCGCCTCTTCGTATTCATCGGCGGCTATGGCGTATTTAATTGCTTGTTCCATTATAAAGCTGTCTGCAGGCAGTAGAGCAAATGCCCTGCGCTGATAGTCAGCACCACTCCGCCAGTCTCGCTCTTCGAACAAATACAACTGACCCATGGCGAGATTCGCTTCCGGGCTAGTGGGAGCTATTGCCAGGGCGCGTTCGAAATGGTCTGCGATATCCGCGAGTATAAGACGGCGCTGGTTTTCTGGATAATCCTTGTCACAATCCTGCAACTCCGACTCCCAGTATTCCCCATAATCCATCAAGATGAATGGATCCTCCGGCGCCGTTGCCACGGCCGCCTCCATATAGCCGACAATTTCCTGATCCCTGCCTTCGAGATCCTGGAAGCGTAACGCATCACCGAGGCCGGAATAACTGCGGGCGATCTCGTTTCCGGAATCGATTGCTGCCTGATAAAAGAGCTGGGAATTTTCGGCTGCGCCGGAATTGAGTCCTAACTCTCCCAGTATGACTGCCAGTCGTCCTCCCGAAATCCGTTCAGTGTGCCACTCGGGAAGCTCGCTCAGCGGGCTGTGCGCAATAGTAGTTGCCGGTCTTCTGCTGTTAAGTAAGTAGTTATGGAACTCATCGTCCAATTGGGCAGTAGTAATATCGAAGGAGCGATCAAATGCGAAACGATGATTACGACCTTCCAGCAACAGATCCAGATACGCTTGCAATTGTGCCCTGCGATCTACAAATCCTTCTTCCTCGTAAGCGTGCTTCAGAAAATGCAGCAGTGCCTCGGACTTGAGATTGGCAATCTGGACGACGCGCGGCGATGCCAGTGCAGCGTCGCGATAAAGCAGCCGCTCCATGGAAAAAGTAGTGCTGAGTTCAGCGAGTGACTCATTATTTTCTCTTGAGAATCGCTCGAACTCTGCCTTGCCACCGTTGATTTGCATGCGAGATATATAGCCAGCCATGCCTTCTTCATACCAGCGTGGCAGACGGAGATCGGAATAATTCCTTAGCAGAAAATGCAGGTAGTGGTGTATGGCAGCTCGGACTGACAGTTCATCATCCAGTACCAGGGCCATGAAATTGGACCGCGGTGTCCTGTAGAAAAAGGCACGCTCCGCCGCCCTGGTGAAATGTTCAAAATTCTCTGTATTTTCAAATACATAGACATAATTCGGCACACTTGCTTTGGGGAAAGGCGCCGTTCTCCCCATGATGTCTGCCGCAACCCGGCGCCAGTTCTCCAGTTGATCAGCGAAGCGCTGCGTCTGACGGGAGGATACCTGGCTGTAGAGCACGAAGTTATCGGTTGTGGTTTCAAGCCAGCGTTGCTCGAGAAGCTGATGTTGCGCAGCGAGTGAACCCGGCATGAGGACACACAGGAATAAGAATGCACACAGAACTGGTCTGTGGGTACAGTTCATAGCCAACTCCAGGTCAGGCCTATTAATTTACCGACTCACGGGGTTTTCTGAGCAAATAGTTGCCCGCTCCAGCCGGTATGCCTGTTGAGAGAATCCCCCAGCTAATCCACCCATGAACACTTCATGGATTCCCGGATACTTTAGCATGCCAATCGGAGCCCCTTAAAGCTGAAATGAGCAAATTGAGGTGCTATTGGGCCCGGTTTAATCGAGGGTCTTCAGGATCTACAGAACCACACTACATGGCTGGATAGTTAGGACCACCACCGCCTTCGGGGACTACCCAGTGGATGTTCTGGGCTGGATCCTTGATGTCGCAAGTCTTGCAGTGCACGCAGTTCTGGGAATTGATCTGGAACTTCATGGCACCATCGGATGCCTCAACCACCTCATAGACGCCGGCCGGACAGTAGTGCTGTGCCGGCTCACCGTACTTCGGCAGATTAACATCGATCGGAATGCTGGCATCGGCTAGCTGCAGATGACAGGGTTGATCTTCGGCGTGGTTGGTATTGGACAGGAATACCGAGGATGGCTTGTCAAAACTGATCTTGCCATCGGGTTTCGGGTATTCAATCTTCTCGCATTCCGCAGCCGGTTTTAATTGCTCGTGGTCTTTGGAGCCGTCACGGAACGTCAGTGGAAACTTGCCGAAGAATATATTCTGTTCGATGAATACCAGGGCACTGCCCAGCCAGAATCC
>DMJN01000133.1:7293-7470 GCA_003451715.1 Gammaproteobacteria bacterium
CAGGGCACTGCCCAGCCAGAATCCAAACTTGTGGAATCCGGAGCCGAAATTACGTGTCTTATGTAATTCATCACGTAATTCCGACTTGTCGAAGTTTAAGGAGAATTCTGTTAATTCCGGCTCCGATGAATCGCTATTCAAAGCCTCGAACAGTGTCTCCGCTGCCAGCATCCCTGA
>DMJN01000133.1:7812-14424 GCA_003451715.1 Gammaproteobacteria bacterium
CGCCGTGTGGCTGCCCTTGATCTTTGCCGCATTCAGGGTGCCCGCATCGCAGCCAATCAGCAAACCGCCCGGAAAAGTCATCTTCGGCAGGGAATTCAACCCCCCCTTAATAATTGCCCGGGCCCCATAACTGATGCGCTTGCCTCCCTCGATGTACTTGCTGATGACCGGGTGATGCTTGAATTTCTGAAACTCGTCAAACGGACTGATGTGCGGGTTCTTGTATGAAAGATCCACAATCAAACCAAGGGACACCTGCCCCCCTTCGACATGGTAAAGAAATCCACCACTGGTCGCGGCGAAACTGGCACCTGTCATCGGGTAGCCTGCGGTGTGTACTACCAGTCCTTCCTGATGGTTGTCCTCGGGAATTTCCCAGACTTCTTTCAAGCCAATCCCGTAATGCTGAGGATCGCTATCTTTGTCCAACTCAAATTTACTGATAATTTCCTTACCCAGGTGTCCCCGGCAGCCTTCCGCAAGGATGGTGTACCTGACATGAAATTCGAAACCGGGCTCGAAGGTTGATTTCTTTTCACCTCCTGCATCGATGCCCATGTCGCCGGTCGCCACCCCCCTCACGCTACCGTCCTCGTGATACAGTATTTCGGCGACGGCGAATCCGGGAAACACTTCTGCTCCCAGCTCCATAGCCTGTTCCGCCAGCCAGCGGCACAGGTTACCGAGAGAGATTATGTAGTTTCCGTGGTTGTGCATGGGTCGTGGCACCAGCAGACCCGGAAACTTGAAGGAAGACTCGGCACTCGGCAGGAAGTAGACATCGTCACCGGTTACCCGGGTATTCAGAGGCGCGTTGCGCTCCCGCCAGTCAGGAAACAGCTCTTCCAGGGCAGACGGCTCGAACACGGCACCGGAAAGGATATGCGCCCCGACTTCGGAGCCCTTCTCCAGCACGCACACCGACAGTTCCTGCTCGGCGCTCTGTGCCATCTGCAGGAGTCGGCAGGCAGTCGATAGTCCCGCCGGACCGGCGCCGACGATGACAACATCGACTTCCATGGATTCACGTTGCATAGATAAGCCTCTGAATAAATTCTAATGCATGACGATAAACAGGTTGCGCTTGGTCGTATAAGGGGTGATAGCGACTACAAATCCCCGTAGAACCAGTCAGTTAGCCAGTTGGCTATTATCCTCAATATACTCCGGGAGCGCAAAACAGGCAGATATGAGCTGCAGCATTACAAAATGTCACAATAAATGAAGAATCTGTGAATCTTCAATCGGTCTTTTAGGGGCATACTTGTAAGCATACGTATGCCTCAAATTTAGCAGCAACCCCTGAAAAGAGTGCTGCCATCTATAGCTAGCGGGAATTACCGGAGTATCCAGATGATAAGTCGTCATAAATCTGTGGGATTTACCCGTAAGATCGCCCCTACATGCCTGCTGCTGGCGGTTATACAAGCCAATCATGTATTGGCTCAGGATGCTCCCATCACCGGTGATGACTCGACGGTTACCTATCCCGCCGCCTATTTCGAACAGTATGAACCTTTCTCGGTTGCCGATATGCTGGATCGCATTCCCGGCATTAACGTCGCCCGCCAACAAGGTCCCAGCAGCGGTGGCCCGGGCAGTTCACAGGGCTTGGGCGTGGCGAAGATCAGGTACTCATTGATGGTCGCCGCATTGCCGGCAAGGAAAATGAGGGCAATAGCCAATTGTCGCGAATCCCCGCCGACCAGGTGGAACGCATCGAGATCATCCGTGGCACCTCGGGAGACCTCGACGTTCGAGGGGCCACTCAGATCATTAATATCGTCTTACTCGAAGCAGAATCACGATCTTCCATAAACTACGAAGTAAACGTTGACCACAACCATGACGGCGAAATAAAGCCCGGAGCCAAGCTTTCTCTAAGCGGGCAACGCGGAGCATTCGATTACCTGGTCAGCGCAGAATCTGAGTCCCGCTGGGAGTATCGAGTTGGCGAAGAAGTCAGTCTGCTGGCGGATGGCAGCCTGAATGAAATCATCTATCGGACGACGACTCGTGATGCTCAGCCTCTGGTGGTAAGCACCAACCTGGGGTACCAGTTCGGCGTATCCGACATCGTTCATTTCAATGCGCAGTACGAGGACAGTGATACTCCCCAAGAAGACACGCGCGCCATATTCGACTACCAGGTGACGCCCATCGGCCTGGCTCATGAACTTGATGACATCGATCTCGATTCCGATTTTTGGGAGATAGGTGGCGACTACGAACACACTTTTAGCAACGGTAATCGCTTGAAGTCGCTGTTTATCGTAAACCGTAAGGAAAGTGATCGTCTGAGGAATCGCTTCCTGGTCAATCCCACCGATAACACGAACAATCTGTTTCTAGGTACCTTTAACCGTTACCAGGAGCGCATAATACGGTCCTCCTACTCGATGGACCTGACCTCAAACCAGGATCTCGAATTTGGGCTGGAACGTGCGGAAACTATTCTGGACTCTACACTGAAATTGGGCGTACTCACGGCAACCGGCCCCGTTTCCGAAGCCTTCGGTGGACTTACCCCTAACGCTAATTCAGATGCTACGGTGGAAGAGATCCGTTATGAGGCGTTTGCCATCCACAACTGGCAGATAAACGATCGTATGTCCCTGGAGAGTACGCTGATATTTGAAGAATCGGAAATCAAACAATCCGGCGATGTAAGCAAGAAACGAGATTTTGACTTCGTTCGACCCAAACTGGATTATCGTTTCGATATCACTCCTTCTTTGCAATTGCGTGCCACGGTTGAGAAAGACGTTTCCCAACTAAGCTTTAACGACTTTACCGCCAATACCAGCGAGCAGGATGATGATCAGAATGCAATCGCCGGAAACCCAGCCCTGCGTCAGGAGCAATCCTGGCGCTATGACTTGAATCTCGAGTATCGCCTTAGAGATGATATCGGCGTCATAAATACCAATGTGTTCTATCACGATCTGGAAGATGTCATCGACAAGATCGATGTGTCTACACCCACTGCCCTGCAATCCGCCAATGGCAATATCGGCGATGGCGAACGTTACGGGATGAGTCTGGATGGTAGCCTCAGGTTAGCTATGTTCGATCTGCCCCAGGTGCTGGTTACTTCCAGAGTGGCGGTAGAAGACAGCGAAGTGACCGATCCGTTTCGTGGTTATGACCGTCGCTTGGGGCGTCAAGGTCGTGGCAGTTACAGGTATGGCTTTCGTCATGACATGGTCAGTCGGGACATCAACTATGGCATTAACGTCAACGGCAGTTTCGACGGTGCCTCGGGGGTCTATGACATAGATAAGATCGAAATCTATGGCGACAGCGATGATTTCATTATGGCTTTCCTGGAAATCCAGGGCTGGGGCGACCTTACCTTTCGATTCGAGGCTACCAACTTCCATGAATCCTATCGTTGCCGCATCCGAGAGCGCTATGTCGGCGGTACCATCGCCACGGGAGTGCTGAACGAAACTGAAGATTCCTGCTGCCATGCCGGCGAGAAATATGCCATCAAGATACGGGGCACTTTCTAGTCATAATTACTCCGCTGATCTGCTCCCGCAGTTATTTACCGAATCTGGTTAAAGATTCTCCCAAATGAGTCGTTATCTTGTATTTTTTGGGAACTGTGAAATTCATCGCAATCCCCCTAAATATGGCATATTCGCCATGTTATTTGCACAATTTGTCACAGTTTAGGTCAGGGAGCGCCGTTATAATTTCCCATCTTTTGCAGGGTGATTCAGCACTGGATACACAACAGAGCGCGGTAGAACAAATACTAATCGCCGGCGCTCTTTTGAAGATCGAAGCAAGCATTCGCTTTACGACCGGAGTTTTAGATGACGCGCAGTATCCCGCGTAATTTGTTCAAGGCTGGCGCCCTGAGCCTGGCTATTGCAGCCACTTCACCAGGACTGGCTCAGAAAATTGCTGATACGTCCCTGGATGATTCAACAGTCATCTATGGCGCCGCCTACTTCGCAGAATACTCCCCAGTCAATGTTGATGACATGATCGATCGGATCCCTGGTGTCAGCCTGGCCATGAACAATCGTGGTGGCGACCGTGGTCGTCGCGGTCTCGGGGCTGGTGAGAATGAGATTCTAATCAACGGTCAGCGTCAAACCGGCAAGAGCAACGAGGGCCGTAGCCAACTCAGGCGTATTTCTGCCAATCAGGTCGATTATATTGAGATCATCCGTGGCACATCGGAAGAGATGGATATTCGTGGTGGTGGTCAGGTGGTTAATGTTGTGCTGCTGGACAGTGCCTCCCGATCCAGTGTCACCGCCGAGGCCGATATGGAACACTACCAGGACGGCACTGTCGAGCCAGGTGCCAAGTTGTCCTGGACTGGTCAAACTGGCAGATTTAACTACCTGCTTCACGTAGAAGCCGAACCACAATACATGAATCGTGAGGCCAATGAAGTCAGCCGCAGTGCCCTGGGCGATGTGCTGGAAACCCGCGATGAAGAAAGCGTCATGGAACGCACGGACTACCAGAGCAGTTTCAACCTGGGTTATCAGTTCGATAAGAGTATGGTGCAGCTAAACGGCCTGTACGGTTGGGACTGCGCCCCGGAAGACAAGGACCGGGCGATCAACGACTATGCTGGCTCCTCGTTCACCACCCGCGTGGAACGGGAATACATCGATCGCTGTCGCGATAACTGGGAAGTGGGTGGTGATTACGAGTACGCTTTCGATAATGGCGGCAAATATCGCTTCCTGTTCATCGTCAACAGCCGCCAGTATGATCAAACCCGTGAGCGCTTCGATGTATTCAGCGACCATGAGGCAAAGGATTTATTCCTTTATAATGAGGGTCGCGACCAGGAACGTATCTTCCGCACTTCCTATACTTGGGATCCCTTTGACAAGCACGGTTTAGAGGTCGGATTGGAGCGAGCCCAGACCATTCGCGATGGCGATCTGCGTCTCGGAGTTCCGGGCCCGACAGCATCACCCGACCATGGCAACCTGATGGCCGTCAATATCGATAATGCCGACTCTACGGTTGAAGAAATTCGATATGAAAATTTCCTGGTACATAACTGGCAGTTGAACGACAAGATGGCTCTGGAAAGCTCGCTTATTTACGAGACCTCCACAATCACCCAGACTGGTGATGTCTACAATAAGCGTGATTTCAATTTCCTACGACCAAAATTCGACTATCGCTTTGACCTGACACAATCCATCCAATTGAGAGCCACTATCGAGAAGAAGATTTCCCAGCTCAGTTTTTACGATTTCAGCGCCTCATCAGATAACAACGATGATGATCAGAATACCCAGGCCGGCAACCCGGAGATCGTGCAGGAACAATCCTGGAACTACTCGCTGAACCTGGAATATCGCCTGCCTAATAGCCTGGGTGTATTGAATTCAGAACTCTATTACCGCGACTACGAAGACGTTATCGACAAAGTAGATGTGTCTACTGGTCCGGACGACCTGCGTTCAGCCCGGGGTAATATCGGTGATGCCTGGCGCTATGGTCTTAACATGGATGCCAGCACACGCCTGGGCTATATCGGACTACCCACTGCCCTGCTATCCCTTGGATTTAGCGTCCAGGATTCGGAAGTTACCGATCCGTTTCTCGGGACTAAACGCCGTATGCGCCACAACTCCCGTTGGTTCGGTCGCGCCAGCTTTCGCCACGACGTGATTCATTGGGATTTTAGTTACGGCTTTAATTATTTCAATTCGGATAACGATAGCGACGCACGTACTCAGATCGACATTAACGATATCGAAAGGGATATTCGTGATTACGGATTGTCATTGTTCGTCGAGAAGAAAGCCTTCGACGGGATTACCTTTCGTCTGAATGTCCAGAATGCCAACGATCCACAAAGTTGTCGCGAGCGAACTCGGTTTCAGGGTGCCACAATCGACGGCATAATCGAAGAGATCGAGGACTATTGTTCCAGCAATGGTGTTCAGTATGCCTTTACGGTACGACATACCTTTTAAGTAGTACGCCTTCAGCATCATAGGACAATCGACGAGTAGCCCTGTCTTCTCTACGCCTTAGTGTGTGTAAAACACTATTGAAGTGAATAAGGCCAGCAGCAGACCACCCTCAAGCAACACAATGAGCTTCTTGGCTTTCGGTGTAAGTCGATTCAAATACCGGTCTATTGGAACAATAATTTGGGTATATCTGTGATTCGTCATCGTTATCAACCTCATTGGCCCCCTCTGCCAATTCTTGTAGCGGTAAGCTTAACGGCGGTTATCTTAACGGTTCATTAATACAGTTCTAATGCACTCTTGCTGCACAGTGAAGGCAGTCGCATTATTGGTTCCTCTCCCCATTAGACGAGGCAGTGGCCTAAAGGTTACGAAACCCACAACGGTCGCCGCCCCCGCCTGGTCTGAATTCACTGCATCTTTAAAGACTCTTTACGTCTTAAGATGCCTAACCCTGCCAGATTGGATGCAGAAACTGCTCAGTTGTGGGAAAAACGAGATAAAACGACATGCCAGCCCGGCAATTGGTGAATAGCCAACGAGCATCCGGCTGGAATTGGAGTGAGTTACTGAAACTGGCTTATTGGGGACCCTCTGAACAAGTATATGACCGCTCTGGCCTACAGCCAATTCTGCTATCAAG
>DMJN01000073.1:0-2295 GCA_003451715.1 Gammaproteobacteria bacterium
TCACAAAGGGATCCAGCTGCCCGACAAACAGTGCCCAGATACCAAATACGATCGTCGCCGGTAACAGGTTGGGCAGCACACTGAGGATGCCGAAGTAGATGCTGCGCAGCCCGACAATCAGGCTCAGCGTGATAAGCAATAGACTGATGGAATAACCCTGTAGCAGTTCGACTGTCACCAACTCATCCATTCGTGCAAACAACAGAATACCGCTGCCGTGCAATAGCTCGAGTTGTGGAAAATCTTCTCTAAACTTCTCGGTAATGCGCCCATCCAGATCGATCAACTGCTGGTTGGACATCGGGGCGGCATTTACGAACACGTTGATCAGGGAATTGTCGCGGTTAATAAAACCAGACAGGGAAAAGTCTTTCATTTCCACCAATCGATACGCATTCAGGTAGTTGCCGACGCTCTCGCTGGTGTCGGGAATCCGGTAAAAGGCTGAATCGTTCTGATTTGCCACACGCCCGACGGTCTTCACAATCTCGGTGATGCTCACTACCGACTCGATGTCTTCCTGCCTGTTCAGCCACTCAGTGAACAGATCAATCTCGCGCAGGAAATCCGGCTGGATGCCCCCATCCACACTGGCGGTATCGATTCCATAGACCAGCGCGGGCCCCCGGTTCACCTTCTCCGTCACGTCGTCGTAGTACTGCTTAATGTCAGAGTCGGTGGCAATGAAATCCAGCCGGTTGAAATCGGTCTGGTTCAGTGGCAGCAGTAAAAAAGTCACTACAGCCAGCCCGGAACAAAACCAGAAGATCGTCGTGTCTCTGCGTTTGGTAAGCTCGATCAGCTGCAGCAGGCTGTTCTGCAAGAACGGTGGCCTGGCGGCTGCTGCTGTCGTAAGCGAGGGTGACAAGCGAATCAACAGCGCCGGGAGTATGGCCAGAGTCAGCAGGTAGGCGAACAGGATGCCCATCGCAACAATTCGCCCGAAATCCTGTATGGCTGGAGAGGAACACATATTCAGGGAAGAAAAACCGATGGCCGTGGTGAGTGCTGCCAGGGTGATCGGCTGAAAGTTGTGGGCTACGCTGATTCGCATGGCTTTGGCGTTGGAATCATTCCTGTGTAGTGCCTGCTTGTAGATGGAGATGATATGCACACTGTTAGCGACAGAGATGATGACCACCACCAACGGTGCGATGATGGAGATAGTATTGAAGGCGAAGCCGAGATAACCCAGCGTTCCGACGGTGCAGAGGATCGTGAAGATCGTGTGGGTCAGGATACACAAGCCGAGGGTGGCGGACCTGAAGCAGTAGCAGATCGTCAGCACGCAGATGAGAATGACGATGGGCATCAATGTTGTGAGATCATCCACCATGGCCTGCTGGCTGGATTGTTCCAGCAACACATCGGCGTTAGCCTGTATGGCAACCTCCGGGTGTGCAGCTCGCAGCTCATCTCTTAGTGCCAGTATGGCGTCGGCGATTTCCAGGCGCTCCGCACTGCTCGCCGTTTCGGCATCGAGATAGACAACCGCAAAGCTTAACTCGGCGTTAGTGGATAGCAGGTTGGCGGTAAGTATGCGGTCAGCCACTGCTTCGTTCACCATGGCGTTCAGTTCACTCTGCGAGTAATCGGCTATCGGTCTGGCAAACAGGCGGCGTTGGGTTTCCGGGTAAATATAGTCGATAACGGAGACGAAGCTATCGGCAAACGGAAGCTCTTGGTATCGCTCTCCCAGGTCTGCGATCGCCTCGAGAATGGCAGGCTCGAAGACATGGGATCCTTCCTCTGCGACGAAGGCGAAATACACATCCAGCTGGTTTGGAAATTCATCGTCGAGTAATTCGAGTTCGTCCAGGTAGGGATCGCTGCGGGTGAGCAAGGCATCGAGCGATGTCTCGAAACTGGTGCGCAATATGCCGCTTGCCATCAGCAGGGTGAACACGCTGGCAACCATAAACAATACTTTGCAGTTGGCGATACAATAGTCGGCAATACGATCGGCGAGAGATTGCTGCACAAACTCTTTACTACCCGGCTCCTTTGCCATCAGCGTTGTTTACTCCAGCGCGCCACTACTCCGCCGATCGAGGAATCACGCCACTCGCCACGATAGTCCAGTCAGCGCCATCTGCCGAGAATACTGTGGACTGCAGCAACACGAGTGCAAATGAAACCAGACATACTGGTATGCGCCTTAGAGATGGCATGTGTGTTCCTCCTTATCCATGTATCGAAATCAGGCTGATTGCTGCAAATCAAAATACAGAATTACTGTATCCCAAAAGCCAACACCTAGTCGACAATATACTAGTCTCTAGTCTCTAGTCTCTA
>DMJN01000073.1:2596-5825 GCA_003451715.1 Gammaproteobacteria bacterium
TAGTCTCTAGTCTCTAGTCTCTAGAGTCCCTGCTGTACATAGATACATGGTTTTGATAGCCCATACAAACTTGCCAGCGCCTCGGTTAATCTGCAAGCTATGGAAATTCCAGAAAAACAACGGCAGCTCAGATCCCAGCGGAAACTTCCACCGGATTTGCTATTGGTGACAGTCCTTGGTATCTATATGGTACTGCTCTAGGAAGTCACGAGTCACAAATCGATCGTTGTTGGTCTGGGCTATCACTCTCCCGCGGGAGAGCTAATACTAAATGGGACTGACTGAGAAGCTCCAGATGCCCCAGAGAGAAGTTCTGGTATGTGCATTCTGTGTCTTTGCCTATGCTGCGGTTTCTGCACAAGGCGATCAAAAACTGTGGTGTAAACCATGAATCAACTGACTACAATGGGCCTTGTATTGGTCTTGTTACTGGCCTTTAGCACGAGTGTGGTGATCGCTCAGGAGCCTGACTCATCATCTGCTCAGTCAACGATTGATACAGAGCAGGGCGGTGAGATATCCACTGGCACCGCCGAGCCGGTGCAACAGACATCCAGTCCTCGTCCTATCGAAGAGATCACCGTGGTGGGGCAGCAGTCGCTGTTTCGATTGCGGCGGCTAGTTATAGAGAAAGAAGATGAAGTTTTCGCGTATTTCAACGCCAATAATAGCTCCAACAGGATGGACATTATCTGTGGCAAGCGGGTCGCGACGGGAACCTATGTTCCCAGGCGTGTATGTGAGCCGCGCTTCCTCAAGAATTTGCGTTCCTACGAAGCGAGATCGTGGAGGCGGGGCTTTACCACGACTTCTTACTCACAGCAGGACCTTTTGTTTGAATCGAAGGGGGATTTCGATCAGCTGCAAAGCGAAATAAATGAGTTGATGCTCAGTTCTGAAGAGTTTGCCAACATACTCGCTGACTATGCCGATTTGACAGATAACTACGCGGCGCACAGAGCTGCGATGTTTAAAAAGGACTAGTAACCGGTAGATTTATACCGAGCAAGGAATCCGAATCAGGTGGATTGCCAGCGTGAAGTGCGCGAAGTGGAAATGTAAGTTATGATCAATCCTGCATGTTAAGGAGTTGCCGTTATGGGCAAACTGTTGCGTAAAGTACTGATCCTACTCTCCCTGTCGGGATTGAGTTTTCCCACGGTATTCGCTCAGCAAGCGGAGTCTGACGACGCAACGGAAGCTTCAAGATCAACACGGGAAATCGAAGAGATCACGGTAATCGCAGAGCAGAGCTTCTACAGATTGAGAGTCCAGATTGAAGAAGCAGAAGAAGAAGCCTTTGCACTGTTTAATGAACTCAACAGCTCCGATGAAAACGATATAGACTGTACGGTAGAAGTCTATACCGGTTCTCACATTCCGCAGCGCGATTGCATGGCAGCCTTTCTACGGGATGCCATTGCGCAAAACGTTCAGGATTATGTAAGAGGAATTGACGTACAGCTGACACGCGACCAGGTCGAGAGTACGGTTTACGAAAAGGCAGTAGAACTCGAAGCAGAAATGACTCGCCTGATTTTGACAAACGAATCACTGTATCAGGCGATGGTAAAGTTAACCAGACTCGTAGGTGCTCTGGAAACCAAGAAGCGGCGTTAAGGGATTGCCTGCTACGGCTTGTAACTACCCTTTTTCGATTCTGTAGCTTGTGCATCGGGTCCTGGAAGATTGCTACCAGGCAAACCTTGGGGCCGGGGATGTCATCCATGTTAATCATGCCACCGGCCATGATTGTATCCAGCGAATCCCTACACAAAGTTTCAGTCCCATGCCGGGTGGCTCCGATTGAAATAATATTCTTAAAAACATAGACATAGACCGATTCTGAATGCCTCCAGGCGATCTTACCCGGAAGCGTTAGCTAGCGGGACTAGAAGGCCTGAGACGAGTAAGCCGATTATTGAGACTGCTCGATAGAAGGAGTAAGCTCAAATCAATTGGCGGTTTACTAAAAGAACCCGTTTGTCAAAGCGGAGGAAGAACATGGGACATCGAATTGCACTATCTCTAGCATTTCCAATGATCCTGGCTCTGGCCGGCGCAGTTTCCGCCCAGGACTGGGTAATGCCACGCACAACCGATGGCAACCCTGATATGCAGGGTATCTGGAGCAATGCCTCCCAGACACCGCTGGTAAGACCTGCCGAATTCGGTGAAAAAGGCTTTCTCACCACTGAGGAAGCCGCTGCTCAGATGCAACAGTGGCGTGATCGCTACGATCGGCTCGGGCAGGACATCGATCCCGGTCGGCCACCCCCTACCGACGGTAATGCCGACTTCGGCTACAACAGTTTCTGGTGGGATCCACGGGATGCGGCCATTGAGATTAACGGTCAGTTTCGCACCTCGATCATTATCGATCCACCCGACGGACAGATACCTTATATTGGCGGCGCAAATCCCGGCAACGACCTGCGCTCGAGGTGGCGAGCCAGAGAAGGTGTCGAACCCTATGACTCCTACGAGCTTAGATCCTTAGCGGAACGCTGTCTGCTCACCTTTGGTTCCGGTTCCGGGCCGCCCATGTTGCCGATTCTCTATAACAATAATTACCAGATTATTCAGACCGGTGACTATGTGGTGATCCTGGTGGAGATGGTGCACGATGCGCGGATTATTCCCATCGAACAGGACCATAGCGCTATGGATTTCGAGAAATGGATGGGTGATTCGGTGGGACACTGGGATGGCGACACGCTGGTGGTGCGCACCAGAAATTTTCATCCCCAACAAGCCTTCCGTGGCAGCTCCGACCAGATGGTCATTACGGAGCGCTTCGATATGATCGCCAGCGACAAGATCAAGTATGCCTTTACCATCGAAGATCCTCTGACCTACACCCGTCCCTGGAGCGGCGAAGTGGCGATGAATCGCAAGCCCCCGGAAGAAGTCATGTATGAGTATGCCTGCCACGAAGGAAATTATGCCCTGCATGGCATCATGGCTGGCGCCCGACGGCTGGAGGCAGACGCCACTCAGAATTAGGACGTATCGAGCAAAGACCGCCATTAGTTGCCAGACTCCGGAGCCTGGCAGCTATTTATCTCTATTTATCTCTAATCATTCCTACAATCGAAATATTGCAGCCAGTCGCGTATAGTGAATGTCTTGTGATCCCTGCGTAATTGGAATTTAAGTAGATCGATATGTCTTCCTCACTGGCCAGGCGCTATAGCGATGTCGTGTTTGGCAAACCCGCACTGGTTAT
>DMJN01000200.1 GCA_003451715.1 Gammaproteobacteria bacterium
ACTCTACGTGGCGGTCGATTCGTAGCAGGAGTTGGCGGCGAACAGTTTGCATTTCCAGAATCTGTCGATGAGCTGAGGAAGTTTAAAAAGTTAAAAGAGCCTTCGGGTAGTTCTGCAACATATTGTATAGCAGCCACTGATCCGTTAAACCTGTTGAATCTGATTCTACCGAATCGCAAGTTGGCACGTTTGTTAAACAATCGAGTCCTATATAAAGGTGGAGTTCCGATTGCGACGCTAGATTCTGGAGAGGTACATTTTCTTCGGGATGTTGATATAGATCAACAGTGGAATTTGCAGCAAATGTTACTGAAACGTAATTTTCCTACACGGCTTCGTAGTTACTTGGGCAGTAAATAGTAATACGTACCAGGTGATACTCTTTTATTCTCTATCCTCCTTTTTTCTAATCTTTAATAAAAAAGTCCCGCAGCTGGAAACCAGCAGCGGGACTCTACTACGTATGGGAGCTAAGGAATGTCATTAGGGTATGACTATTCCCCTCCAGTTATCTCCTCCGAAAACTACGGGATCAAATAACCGGAGGCTCCCCTAATAGATTGACTATTGATGGGATCACCTCCTTGGAAAGCCAGGGTAGCAAAGGCTGTTAGGAGATTCCCCCTGTTAGAACCGCTAACAAAATTCTGAAGACTTTATATAACACATCGTCAGATGAGTAAAGTTGCTTGAGTATTTCAATTAGTGTGTAGGGGTTCACATCAATCAGGAGCGCTTTAAGTAATCCTGAATACCAACAAGCTTAGGATTTCTCAGATTGAGGTAATATTCCTACAGCAGCCCGCTTGAGAGATAGGCTAAAATTAGTAATAGGTTTTGGAAAAGCGCTGGATTGAGATGGTGATTGATCGAAGACAACATCAACGGATAGAAGTAGGCTATTGGGTGAGCCTTAAGTACCCACTACTTGGAACTATCACTGGTGATATTAAGG
The DNA here is from genome assembly GCA_003451715.1 of Gammaproteobacteria bacterium. GTDB lineage: Bacteria > Pseudomonadota > Gammaproteobacteria > Pseudomonadales > Pseudohongiellaceae > UBA9145. The sequence goes on from DMJN01000200.1 coordinate 956, forward strand.
ACATGTCAGTTAGTGGCGTATCGCTACTCCTTGATGAAGAAATAAATTTCTTCGTAATGATGGAATTAGATGCACGGATTCACGGAGAAGGATGGGACGAGTCGATGCCTTCCTTGCCTGTTCAGGTGGTGCGTGTGAGCCAGCGGGAAGTTGCACTTCTATTTTCCGAGTCATTGGAAGATTGCTGGACGCCACCTGAGGACGATGACCGCGGTTATGCTGTTCAGGAGGGGCGTCAATATGGATCTCGGCAAGGGTTTAAAGTTACTTACAATTAAAGCACCCTAGAACGATAGGAAGAGCCGTAAAGAAAGAAACAGCACCAGCCCTGCCAATCCAACATACACAATAAATCGAATCGGATTATCAAGAAAACTATGCCACATGGTGCGTGCTTCACCTCGCTGCCGGCTTAACTCATACTCCTTTTTCACTCTAGCTGTGCGTTCTACTTGATAGTCATCCAGGATTTGCTGTGCAAAATCATACTGATCATCATTCTTTAGCCACAGTGCAGGTAAAGAAATTCCCCAATTACCTGCAAATGTCTCAAAGAATTCAATTTCATTTGCATCCAGTAGCTCACGCACTTCCTGTGCCTCGTCGTCAGGCACAAAGCGCATCTTGAACAGAAGTTTGGACATCGAGGTTTCCTGAGGGTGTTTTCTCGTAGTCGGTGCTGCTTTTACTGATTCTGCTGCCATGCTACCTTAGTAGAAAGCGAAAACAGCAATCGAGTGAGTCCCTATTCCCAGCCGCTAAAGCCATGGTTCCGCAACATCAGGGGAATAATTGACAGTTTAACAAAGGAGGGCTAGTAAGATGAATGAGATCTCCGGATACAAAGCAGCAATCACTGCAATTATTTTGGTCTCTGGTGCTGTTCTCTGTGGCACTGCCTGGGCAGATACTTCAGTGTGGGAAGTTCGATCTGATTCAAATTCTGTCTACCTGGGTGGAACCGTGCACCTGCTGCGGCCCACCGACTATCCTTTGCCTGAAGAATTTGAGCAAGCTTACCAGGCATCATCTGAAATCTATTTGGAAACTGATATTGGTTCCATGACTGATTTGTCGGTGCAGGCTCAATTATTACAGCAATTGACCTATCAGGATGAGCGGAGTCTGAAAACAGTACTAAGCAATGAAGCTTACACTGCTCTTTCAGACTACACCGAACAGATTGGCATGCCCCTGATGATCATGGAAAAATTTAAGCCCGGGATGGTGGTTAGCACCCTGCAGATTCTGGAGTTTCAACGTGTTGGTTTTACCCCACAAGGCGTAGATATGTATTTCAATACAAGAGCCATGGGTGATGCCAAGACGCTTGGTCAATTGGAAACTGTCCAGGAGCAGATCGGATTCCTCGCTGCGATGGGTGAAGGTAATGAGAGCGAGTTCATACTGTTGTCGCTCAAGGACCTGGCGGAAACCAATGCTGTTATGGAAGATATGATCAGAGCGTGGCGGACAGGCGACAATGCTAGCCTTGCCGATTTGTTTGTCACGGAGATGCGCACTGAAACGCCTGATCTGTATGATTCCCTACTGCGGCAGAGAAATTTGAGATGGATTCCTCAGATAGAGCAGATGCTGCGCGATTCAGATACAGAGTTTGTCCTGGTGGGAGCGGCACATCTTGTGGGTGAAGATGGTCTCCTGCAACTGTTGCAAGCTAAGGGCTACCAGATCAGGCAGCTCTGATCCACACGTATTGCGGGCACAAAAAAACAGGGTGATGAATATCACCCTGTTTTTTTTTGCTAACTAGAATCTAAGAACTGGTCTTATGGCTTAGCACGATCTGTCGTGGGCCACTGGTAGAAGTCTGACCACTCACACCGGGGGGAATCTGTTGAACTTTACCGCCTGCCTTCAAGAAAGCTTCGATATGCTCTGCTAGATCATCTCGATTACTTACTACCGATTCTTTTTTAGATTTGTTTGCCATTAAACTATTTCTCTGTGTGCCAAAAGGAAAAGGACGCAAGTATACACGAATCCGCTACTTACAGCTAATTGAGGGCCGTATCAAGCGGCTCGATCAGGTGTTTTCAGGGTCACACAGATAAGGGTTTCAGGCCTGCAAAAGACTGGAATACAGAGGTGATTTCACCAAGACTACCTGCTTCGGGATCCGAGCCTTTTACGAGGGCGAACGTAGTAATCGGAGTAATAGTCTTCCGGTAGATCACCAATGAGTTCATCCATCGATGTCTTATAGATCACTTTCATCTTCGCCAGCAGCTCAAGATCCAGGTGACAACCGTAGTTCCTGGCAGTTTCGATGTCTTCAAGTTGTTTTCTAGACACACCGAGAAGACGAGCGCCTTCGTTCATTGAGTATCCGGCGTTCAGCCGAAGCTGCCTTACATTTTTTTTAACACTTACCGTTATTGGAGAAAATTTTGAATATTGTGGATAAGCCATAATGTCTGCGCAAGGGGGTCGAATTTAGAGCAAAAATCGACGTCCGACGTTCCCCCTCCTCTCATTTTGTGTTGTGGTTTGTTAATTACCCAAACGACACTCTCAGCCTGGGCTGATTTAAGCTAACACAAGGGGTTTCTGATGATAATGATTTCTTGAAATTAGTGGGAATTGGCCACATTTTTGAAATAAGTAGTCAATACAATTTCGAAATTTCAAATTAGAAATTGGCTGAGTTGCCTCAATTTGGCAGCGAATCCTGCTTTGCGATATCACCTGAAGTGCCTTCAGGGTCGTTCAATAGCCTGGAGTGGTAAAATCCTGCTTTTTCGACTGGCTCAGCCCTGCCGATTCTGGGTGGCCCTACCCGCTGCTGGCATTATTAGCAGCTGTTTCGGCCGAAATTTTCCTGTTCAGAGACCCCCTGGCGTACTGACTTACTCAAGCAATATCTTGTGGTCGGTAGCATCTGCTAGAATTCCTCCTGCCGGGAGCGTGAACTATGACGGATTTAGATAATTCTGAAGACACCAGGGATTCTGAAAGAGATAGCCAGACGCCTGAGCAGATAACTGCGAACAAAGTTGTCAGCTTCCACTATCGGTTAAGTGAGGTCGATGGTGAGGGGAATCATGGTGATTGGAGTGAACAGTCTTATGGCAATGAGCCGCTGTACTACCTGCATGGCTTTCATAATGTCATAGTCGGCTTGGAGAAGGTGCTGGAAGGCAAGACAGTTGGTGACAAGATAGAAATTACTCTAAAACCGGAAGAAGCCTATGGCGAACGTGATCCAGAAGGTATACGTCGGCTACCAATTAAAAAGCTGCGTTTCCTCAGAGGAGGCAAGAAACCAAAGCCGGGCATGTTAGCTGTTGTAGAAACCAAACAGGGTAAGTGCAGTGTCATCATACTCAAAGTGGGCAAATTTAATGTCGATGTCGACTTTAACCACCCTTTGGCCGGCAGGACACTCTATTATGAAGTCGAAGTAGTTTCGGTTCGAGATGCAAGTGAAGAAGAAATAGCCCAAGGGCACGTGCATGGTGCCAGAGGGCACAATCTCTGAAATTATTCTATGTTTTCCGGCTGCTTGTGTAGTGTCGCCTCCAATACCAGGGAAAGCACTTTTCTGTTAACAACCACTTCAAAGTAACTTTCATCGCTGTCTGGGTCTTCATGAATTTCCAAGTCGCGCCACAATCCCACTTTTCCTTCACGAATCACAAGGTCTTTCTTACGCCCATTGACATCCGGGTACTGTCCGACATGAAATAGATAGTCTTTAGCATTAAGCTTTATACGCACACTCTTGAGTGGTATTTCCTTCTTAAGCTTGGAAAACGCCAGGTCATCTATATTTATTCCATTAACGTTATAGCGAAGATAATGTTGACCTTTCTCACCCTTGCCACTTTCCCCTTCGGCGATACGCAGAACATCTACGTTAAACAAACTCTTCTTAATTGCGGCTCTTAAGTTCCATGAGCAACCTGACATACGGTCAGCCAGGCCGATCGCACCTGAGATCATTATTGAGTGATCGCCATCATAGAGATAACGAGGAGCCTCTTCGGAGTAACAAATACCAACACCCAGCTCGAGCAGAGGCAAGCCCATCTGTGTCGAGTAGCGGTTGTTGGACCCGGTTATCTTCAGCATGTCTTTTGCGTAACCACAGGAACGTGCTACGGAAAACCATTGTTGTGGTGTATGTTCGTATTCGAGAAAACTGAGAATAATGGCGTCGCCTTCAATGAATACCTTATTGGCTCCGTAGGTTTCGAGAATCTTGTTGATAGGGTTGAAGAATCGAGTGCTGAAATAGGAGGCAGGGTTCAGACCTTTTTCCTGCAATTCATCTGTGACAGTTGTAGAACCCCTGACATCAGCTTTGAGAATGGCATGATGGCAAATTCTCTCCTCATCTTCTTCGATTTCAGCGCTTGTAGGAAGCAGGTACAAGGTACCGGCAGTTTTTGACAATTTAAGTTCATCAGCAGCTGTCAACAAGCTCATGCGGTTGAATGCACGGTGTGCAAAGCGGAAGTATTTGAGCTGTTGGCGAAATCGGCTGAAGTCCAACAGTAGCTTCAAAGAATCGTTTGCGTCGGCTTTGGAAATCTGTTCCCCAATTTTTCCCTTTAGAGACTCGAGAGATTTGATTTGCTCGTTGTTAAGTTAATGCCCTCCTAAAATGCTTTCTTGTACTTTGGCTACTGTGATATTGCCGCTCAGAAACTGGCAAATGATTTTTAGATCTACGTGCTCCATGATGGTTGGGTTGAGGGAGCGGTGCATGTAGTGCGAGGCAAGACATTGTGCAAGTACCTTCTTGGATTTCAATAATCTGGAGAAAGCCTTTAGTGTTTTAGTGAGTCGCTTTATATCACCTCGTTTCTGCCACCACTTCTTGAATCCGAATTCCTTGCGATAGGCAGACAACTTTTCTGAATGTCTTCGAAGACTGAAGAGTGACTCCACGAGTGCTGGATGTTCGAACCAGTTGAATGATTCCGTTAGTATTGTCTTCGTATCCTCTGCCTGGCCAAGGAACGGTTGGGCCAGGAAAAGACCGCCCAGTTCATCATGAATTTCGGTGATTACAGTTCTTTGCTCATCTTCATTTCTCAGTGGCGGGATTTCAAGCTCCCTAATACGTTTGCTAAACAGAGATTCAACTTTTTTATTCAAATCGATAAAATCGATATCTTCCCCACTCCAACTCCACATGCTGTACTCGTTCAGTAATAGTGGAAGCGCACTGAGTTCAGATGTGTATAGCAGCGGGTTGATCAGGGCATCGGCTGCAAATTTGTAATCTTCGCCAAGAAACTGATCACGGATGACGCTCAGCTGTCTCTCTTCAACTCGCTGCAGCTGACTGAAAATCTGCTTGTTTACATTATAGAGAATGGCGTCGTAATTTTTCTTCAACCAGAACATGCGTTGGTCTGTTGCAAGGGCTTCTGAAGATCCCCTATTACGGTTCTCGGACAGCCGAGATTTTACTTTTCTGATTTCATTATCGAGTTGATTACGAACGAACTGGAGAATATATTTTGTCGTAGCAAATTGTAGAAAACAGATTGCGTCTGAATTCAGATCGGTTTTGACTCGGTGAATCAGGACAGTCATCAGATCAAGGTAACTGCTGCGTAGTTTTTCAAACAGCTCGGAATTATCCCAGTTTTTGGGTTTGGGAACGGAAACCTGTGATATGAGTAAAGTTGCCAGTTTCTTTACATTTGAAGAAAATTTCTTACTGAGCCGGATATCGATGTGGTAGTTGTCGATGCCCCTGGACAGCGAATCGATCGAAAGCTGTATCGATCGGTCCTTGTCAACAATCTCAAATATGTTATGAATTTGTTCTGCTGAGTTCATACTGCTTATACTTTTAGCCGGTGGTGCGTTAGGCAATTTTAGAGGCTAATCCATGCCTGAGTATTTTGAAATAGAACGTAAGATACTAGAAAAAAGTTAAGGATTTGTGAAATGAAACACATTACATAGAATGTACTGAAATATCAGCGATTTGAAGTAAAAAAATCAGAATACTGTTGCTCAGAGGAGCAATACCCATAATTTGGGGTAATTAGCTGAACAAACACAAGATATGGTAGGGAAGAGCAAACTAGGTGGGGTGGAACTGCACGTGAAGGGCGAAGCATTCCAATAGACGACTGGCTCGTCGTTTTTCTAGTGAAGTCCGTAAAAATCCCAACCAGCTGCCCAGGCCGTTGAACTCAAATTCCATCTCAAGCCGTACTTCCGCATGCCGGGTATCGTCCGTACCAATAACTGTGATGCTGTAGCCGATGCGCTTGCTACGCGTGGTAAAGACCAAATCCAGACGCTTAGACGGATCCCAGTGAGCGATCCTGCACTCAAGCTGACTCAGCTTTCCCCGCACCAGGAGTATGCTGCCACGCCCCACTACACCGGCATCCTGACGCTCGACCTTTGTTACACCAGGCATCCAGCTATTCCAGTTCTCGAAGTCAACGAGCTGGGCCCAGATTGCATGAACCGATCCTTCCAGCGGTCCAATGAAGCGGGAGACGATGCCTGGAGGGGTAATGCGCGTTGAGAGATTGTAAAAACGTGTGTTAGTCATTGTGTCGGCTGTTGTTTGGGCAAGCGGATTTCAGGTACTTTGCTTGCCATTGCCAGTGATGCGTCACAAACTGGTCCAATTCACCACTGATGCTGGATAGTTCCCAAGTCCAGGATAGTCTCGAATTGTAAGGCGCTGATAACACAAAGGAAAATATCTGGCTCACATTTTGCGTATTTTACTGAAATCAAAAGAGCAGCAGAAAGTCTCTAAAAACGTGGATAGGTACCAGTCAATGGCAGTGAAAGGAGAATAACGATGGATGACATGACATCAGTTCTAATAGTCGCAATAGTCTTTGCATTCGTAAGCTTCAGTGTCTACCTCAAGTATCGAACTGAGCGTTTTCGCCATGGGGTGGACGATCTGGAATCAAACCTGCAACGCGAAAACCAGCAGCTCAGAACGAAGACTGAAGACCTGAAAAAGCGTATCGAGGTCCTGGAATCTATCGTGACCACCAGGGACTTCCAATTGAAACAGGAAATAGATTCCTTACGCTAACAATGTGGCTACTCCGTATGATATGGTTGAATGAAATCCTGTCCATTCACTAACTGCTGGTACGGCTTCGACTAACAGGGCCGGCAAGGCGAGCAAGATTGAAGAGAGATCACGATGAACCCTGAAGACAAAGGTAGAAGAAAAATTATTAAAGGTGCGCTGGGTACTGGAGTCCTGGCTGCCGGCGCCGCAACCGCACCCAACCTCCTTTTTCCAGCTCTGGCACAGGGAGAGAGATTGGTCCCGTTCACCGATCCACAGTCAGAGGCCTTTCAGTGGAATCCGATTCAGCCAAATACTACTCATTGGCAGGATACGCGGAGGATCACCAGCTATTTTACTGATAATGATGATTTCTATCTGGTGCAACACTATGGCCAGCCTGAGATAGACAATGACTCCTGGCGTTTGAAAGTCACCGGCATGGTAGATAACGAGCTCGAGTTTTCACTGCAAGAGCTCATGGGTAGAAACATCATCGAGCAGCAAGTTGGCTTTGAGTGTGGTGGAAGTGGCCAGCGTCTGCTGCACGGACTGATGGGTAATGCAAACTGGCGCGGAGTTGCCCTGAACAACATCCTCGAAGAGGCAGGGATTCAGGAAGGTGCCAAAGAAATTGTATTTTTCGGTACGGATATTTCCACAGAAGAAATTCGTGGCCGAGAAGTCGAAAAAGCGTTTGCCCGCAGCCTGTCGATTAATGATGCTATGCGCCCTGAGAACATGCTGGCATTTGAGATGAATGGCGAACCACTGCCACATTATCACGGTAAACCAGTGCGCTTGCTGGTGCCAGGCTGGTACGGAGTTGCAAATGTAAAATGGCTTACTCAGATCCACATACAAAACACCCGTTATATGGGAAGATTCATGGGCCGTGACTATGTAACGCTGAAGAGGACTGACGTAGGGGGTAACGAGCGCTGGGTTGAGAATTCAGTTACTGCGATGAACCTCAAGTCTGCGATCGTGCGCGTGGTCGAATCCGGGGGACAATATCGAGTCCAGGGATTTGTTCTGAATGATGGAACTCCTCTGGAGAGTGTCGAAGTTAAAATTGACGATGGCCCATGGGAACGGGCGCAAATGAATCCGCGTAATACCAAGTACTCATGGAAGCTGTTCAGTTATAACTGGGATAATCCGAGCTCTGGGGAACATACTCTTGTGTCGCGGGTCACCGATGTAAATGGAAATGTACAACCTACCCAAGACCAGCTACCTGAAAAGGTTAGCTTCTGGGAAGATTTTGGACAGTTTGAAAGGAAAGTGCGTATCTAGTCGCTGCAACTTTTTGTACAAGGGGATTTGCTCATTCGCAATATGCAGCCTAGCAGCCTGTTTAGGGTTGATAGGAAAGAGTTCATAGAAATTGGCATAATCCCCTAGTATTCTGGGTCTGTGTCCACAGACTCAACAGAAAACCCTACCCTTAGTGGTTTCATTCTCACCCGGCAATGGATCGAGTCAAGCGATGGTCTCGAACTCATCTTCTGGTTTGCTTCAGATTCCGGCCCTCTGAGAGTTCAGCTGGCGGGGCAGGAAGCGGTTTGCTTCTACCCGACAGCACAGCAGACCCAGGTCTGCAATACGCTGGCAAGGCATGGCAACTGGAGGACTGCGCCAACTGGGCTGAAGAGTTTCAGCAAGCAATCCATGTCTGCGCTCTATTTTCGAAGCCAGCGCCAGCTCTTCGATAGTCGAGATAAGCTGCGTGGCCAGAAAGTCCAGCTTGTAGAGTCCGACATCAAGCCCACCGATCGCTATCTGATGGAACGGTTTATTACGGGCGGTGCTTGTATTTCCGGTGAGATAGAAGAAGCAGGTTCTTTTCGCGACATTCACAATGCACGGCTTACTTCTGAAAAGTATCACCCTCGGCTCAAGTCAGTTTCAATCGATATTGAAACGAATTTTTCAGCCGACACGCTTTACTCAATTGCCCTCTACTCTGAATCAGAGTCCACTGTGCTCATGGTGGGCACGGATCCAGACTGTAATACCAGCTTCGACAATGACAGCCTCTCACTGCGCTACTTCGCGGATGAAAGCCTATTGCTCACTGCGTTCGTAGACCAAATTCGTCTGCTCGATCCGGATGTTCTGATGGGGTGGAACGTTGTGAATTTTGACCTGCGTCGTTTACAGGAGTTCGCCAATCGAGCCGCCATCCCCTTGCAACTCGGCCGCAATCAGGAAACCATCATCTGGGGGCAGGCGAGAGAGAGCACTGATCGCTTCTACGCATTGCTCCCCGGGCGGGTTGTGCTTGATGGGATCGAATTGATGCGTTCGGCGACTTATCAATTTGAAAATTTTTCATTAGAGTATGTTGCACGGCAATTGCTCAAGCGAGGCAAGCTGATCGATGATGTGGATCAGCGTGGTCAGGAAATCAGCGCACTATTTGAATCCAACAAACCAGCCTTGGCACGCTATAACCTGGAAGACTGTCGCCTGGTATGGGATATCTTCAACCGTGAGAACCTGATTGAATTTGCAATCGAACGTGTGCTGCTAACCGGATTGGAACTGGATCGATATGGCGGCTCGGTAGCGGCTATGGATTTTCTTTACCTGCCCCAACTCCACAGGAACGGTTATGTCGCACCAGCACTGGAGCAGTTAGAATCGACCAATATGAGTCCTGGTGGGTACGTCATGCAGTCGATTCCGGGGATTCATGAAAACGTAATCGTGTTGGATTTCAAGAGTCTGTACCCGAGCATAATTCGAAGCTTTCATGTCGACCCGCTGGCGCTGGTGGTGGGCCTCGAAGAAGATGATGCCATTGAAGGATACGATGGGGGGCGCTTTTCCCGGGAGCATTTCATTCTTCCATCCCTTATCGAGCGTCTTTGGGCTGCCCGCGACGAAGCCAAAGCCCGCAACGATGTCGTACTCTCCCGGGCCATCAAGATTATCATGAACTCTTTCTACGGTGTGCTCGGTATGCGGGGTTGTCGGTTTTTCGACTCTCGACTGGTAAGTTCGATTACCAGGCGAGGACACGAAATCATTATTGAGAGTAAAAAATTTATTGAGGCGCAGGGGTACCAGGTCATCTATGGTGATACGGACTCTGTGTTTGTATTGTTGGGATCGATAGACTCATCGTCTGCCGCCGTCATAGGAGCTGATCTGGCAGTAAAGCTCAATGAATGGTGGCGCGAAAGGCTCATGAAAGAACACCGGGTAAGAAGTTTTCTAGAAATAGAATTTGAAACCCATTTCAGTAAGTTTCTAATGCCAACAGTCCGGGGTTCTGACACTGGCAGCAAGAAGCGCTATGCGGGTCTGGTGGGTCAGGATAAGGTTCTTTTCAAAGGACTGGAAACAGTACGCAGTGACTGGTCTCCTCTCGCGAGAGAATTTCAAAAAGTGCTATACAAGAATATTTTTCTTAATCTGCCTTACGAAGACTATGTCAAACAGGTAGTGGCGGATCTACAGGATGGAAAGTACGAACCAGAGCTGGTACTGCGAAAACGCCTGCGGCGGAAATTGAAGGATTACGTTAAGAATGTTCCTCCTCATGTGCAGGCGGCTCGTAAGGCTGACGCGATTAGAGCCGAGCGTGGTCTACCACGCCAGTATGAATCGGGTGGCTGGATTGAATATTTCATGACAGTCAGTGGTCCCGAGCCGAGGCAATACCGTCAATCGCCTATCGACTATGACTTCTATATCGATAAACAATTGGCGCCGATAGCCGATTCCATACTAGTCTTTAAATCATCTTCCACTTCAGAAATATTGAACAAACAAATGGGGCTCTTTTAGGATCTCTCAGACTAATTTGAGGTAACCGATGACTACTTATCTTGTACTGACAGCAATAGGCGATGATAAACCGGGACTCGTCGAATCCCTTGCTCAGACTATTGCCAATAACGCCGGCAACTGGCTGGAGAGCAACATGTCCCAGCTGGCTGGTAAGTTTGCAGGAGTACTGCGTGTCAGTGTTAATGACCAGGACGCCGACAGACTGATAGGCGCTCTCGAAGAGTTGTCAGATCAGCTCACACTGGTTATCGAGAGGGTTGATATCGATGAGACTCAAAACACGGAACAAACTGTTGAATTGAACCTGATCGGAAATGACAGGGCAGGTATCGTACAGGAGATTTCCCATGCCCTGGCGAAACTCTCGGTCAATGTAGAAAAGCTGGCATCGGAGCGTGCCCCGGCCCCCATGTCCGGTGATGCCCTGTTTAAAGCATCAGCGTTGTTGAAAGTACCCGAGGGATTGAACTTGGAAGATCTGCGCAGTGCACTGGAAGGGCTGGCGGATGATCTGATCGTGGAGCTTCGAGAGGGTTCTTAGACCGGGTCATATAAACCAACTTTAATCTGTTCCAGATGATCGATCATGTTAGTGAGCAGGTTGATGCATTCGACAATTTCGAACTCTGCTCGCAGGCTGTCTCTGGTGTCTTCCGGGCTGCCCAGGGTGCTGTAGAGCAGCACCAGGCATTCCTTGCTGGCATCAAAATTTTGATAGAAAAGCTCTTCGAAGTCAGAAGAAAGGCTGATCAAGATTGAATCCAGGCTCGAGCCCAGTGTCGCACCTGTATCGAGCAGCAATTGCTCAACACTGGTTAACTGGGCAGAGACTGCATTCTGTGTTGAGTGACTGAAGGGCGATTGGATGCTATCGATGTATTCTTCATTCAGCAGGGGATACAAAGATCGAACCAGCATCTCTTCGGTTAGCATGCCAGTCATGGCCTCAATTAGAAGCGCAAGCAACTCGCTACTACCGAAACCACTCAATGAGTTGACAAACCTGTCTCTACCGGTGAGCCAGAGCGTTCTGCTGGTAGAAAAATCGTCAATCAGTGATTGGGCATTCAGTAGTAAAAGTTGCCGACGACGATTATTGCTGAGTAGATCGAGTTCAAGACCTGACTCAGCCTGTGCCGGGGTTAAGCGAGTATCTGGCTGATAATCAGCAGCCGACCGCGGTGTAATCTGGTCCGGGTTTTCTCCCCATATAAGAAATTCAATGACGTGGAATCCCAGTGATACTTCTGACAGGCCAAATAGGCCGTGTTGTTCCTGTAAAGCCGGGATATTCAATGCAACTGTGGTGTCTTGCACAATGCCGCTATCGGCAAATCCTGCAACATAATCGATATAACCCGGCAGAATTGGCCAGTGATTCATTCGATACCGTAGAGAAAACAGGTTAAGAACTTCCGCTTCACTTAAAATCAGGTCGGCGAAGTAACGATGTAATGTAGTTAGCTCATAAGCACTATGTGACAGGAGCCAGGCACTGCGTACATTGTTCATGCTGGTCGTTGAAGGCTCTTCCAGGAAAGCCAGTATCTCGGATTGTAACGAGTCAAGATTATCTGCAACGGCGTCGTAGTCCGTTTCCATCTGTTGCAGGTAGGCTCGCATCACACCCTGGATTGGCTCAATCAATCCTGGATCAACACTTGCTAAGCGGGCAGCGTTAACAGAAATAGCAGGGGGAGATTGCTGATCCAGGGGCTCATTTTCACTGCCGCAAGCACTGAGCACGGCGACTGCCAGCAAGGGTACAGCAAGAACTAATCGAAAATCAGGAGCCATAAAGGACCTTTTTGTTCAATCCGCCAGTTTCATCTGCGTAAACTTAGGGTCCGCCAGCCTCTTTCGCGAGCCTCTGATAGGAGTTGTGCATCGGGGTCGACGGCTACTGCTTCGGCTACTCTTTCCAAGAGGGCTAAATCATTAATCGAGTCACTATAAAAAATGCTGTGTGACAGTTGTAATTCGCCATTTGTTCCAAGCCATTGTTCCAGTTTGGCAACTTTGCCGTCACGGAAACAGGGTATACCTGCGATGTTTCCGGAAAAACCATCGCCGTCCAATTCGAGATCGGTTGCCAGAAGCTGATCGACCTCAAATCGTTCCGCGATGGGAGCCGTTATAAAGGCATTGGTCGCGGTGATCATGACGCAGTAATCACCAGCGTCTTTATGGCTTTTTACCAGATCCAAACCCTGTTTCAGGATCATGGGTAGAACGGTGTTCTCCATGAATTCGGCTTGCAAGGCATGGCGTTGCTGGGAGCTAAAATCGAGTATTGGAGACAATGTGAATTTCACATAAGCATGGATATCCAGATCTCCATTCAGGTAGTTCTTATAGAATTCATCATTAACGGCCCGATGGGCTGCCTCGTCAACCAATTGCTTGTGAATCAGAAATTCACCCCAAGCATGATCGCTGTCTCCAGCGAGCAGGGTGTTATCCAGATCGAATAGTGCTAATCGTCTAGCCATGGGCCTTGAGGCTTAAAAAGACGCATTATACCCATTGTGAATCCTGCGCCGCAGGAATATTACCCAAACAGGGACTGATATTACACTCGTGTATATATTCTAACTCATTGAATATACACAAGAAAGTGAAGGAGCCCCAAGGTTCCGGCATTGATCAACGAAGTTCCCTTGTGAAACAATAGGAGTTTATATTTGTCTAAGGACTGATGAGTGTGATTGACTCGGAGGGCTTCCGCCCGAATGTGGGGATTGTTATCTGCAATCAGCAGGGCCAATTACTTTGGGCCAAGCGTATAGGTCAACGTGCCTGGCAGTTTCCCCAGGGAGGAATTAAGCACAGCGAAACATTGGAACAGGCTCTCTACCGAGAGTTGGATGAAGAAGTCGGATTGGCGGCAGATGACATCAAGATTCTGCACCAGACAAATGACTGGTTGCATTATCGTCTTCCAAAAAATTTCATTCGTTACCGTGAAGACCCACTCTGTATCGGACAAAAACAGAAATGGTTCTTGTTGAGCCTGGAGAGTGAAGATAGCAAAGTTGAACTGGAGAAATCTGGTCAGCCCGAGTTTGATGACTGGCGTTGGGTAAGTTACTGGTACCCGGTTAACCAGGTCATCGAGTTCAAGCGTGATGTTTACCGCAAGGCTCTCAATGAATTAGTTACTCCTCTGAATAACTACGTAAAACAACAATAAAAACAACTTTCCTGGGATTAGGATCAGGATAATCACAGATCAAACAGAGGGCCCTGGTCCCCCAAGCCTTACTGAGAAGAAGCCTCTTCTATTTAGGAAGAGCACCACGGGTATGGCCCGCAAGCTTGACTTGATACATAACCGGAAGTTGACATGTTGGAACAACTGCGCAGCATAGTTCAGAAAGTTAATGCTGCTAAAGATTTGCAGTCGGCGCTGGATATCATTGTGCATCGTGTACGCGATGCTCTGGATACTCAAGTGTGTTCCGTCTATTTATTGGATTCAGACATTAATAGCCATGTACTAATGGCGTCTGAAGGACTTAACAAGGAAGCGGTTGGGCACGTTAGTCTGGAACTGGGAGAGGGGCTCATTGGATTAGTTGCCAAGCATGCCGAGCCAATAAATCTTCAGGATGCGTCCCTGCATCCCAGTTACCACTACCTACAGGAAACCGGGGAAGAAAACTTCCACGCTTTTCTCGGGGTTCCTATCATCCATCATCGATCGATCCTCGGCGTGTTGGTCGTACAACATGAAGAGCGGCGCCGCTTCGATGAAAGCGAAGAAGCATTTTTAATCACACTGTCTGCTCAGCTGGCCGGAGTCATTGCCCATGCTGAAGCCACTGGCGCAATCGAGGGTCTCAGCCCTTCTGGACATAAAACTTCAGACACTGTATTTCATGGCATATCGGGTTCTTCCGGTGTCGCGATCGGTCAT
>DMJN01000310.1 GCA_003451715.1 Gammaproteobacteria bacterium
CGCCATGGGTCGGCTCGCCGAAGCAGAAGGTGCCAGTCAGCTGTATCGAGACCTGCGCATGCGACTGTTTATTGACCCGGCCGACATGCAGGCCCAGTACCAAGCGAGCCCGCAATGGCTGAAAGGTTTGATGGATGCATTCGCCGATGGCCTCAATTACTTCCTCTATACGCATCCCGAAGTCGAGCCAAGAGTTATACAACGCTTCGAGCCCTGGATGGCGCTAAGCTTTACAGAAGGTAGTATCGGTGGCGATATCGAACGGGTAAATTTGCGAAGCCTGCAAAACTTTTACAGCGGCGATAATCTGTTGGCCCAAACCGAATCAGCCTTCGATGGTGAGCCACGGGGCTCCAACGGTTTTGCAATCTCACCGGAAAATACCACGGGCGGCAATGCCCTGTTTCTAATCAACCCTCATACTTCCTTCTTCTTTCGTTCCGAGTTACATATGGTCAGCGAAGAAGGTCTCAATGCCTACGGCGCGGTGACCTGGGGGCAGTTTTTTGTCTACCAGGGATTTAACGAAAACACCGGCTGGATGCATACCTCCAGCAGAGCCGATGCCATCGACTACTATCTGGAAACCATTATCGAACATGATGACGGCTTCTACTACCTGTACGGTGACGAAGAAAGGAAACTCACTGAAACCACGTTGACTCTTCCCTATAAAGACGGTGATGCAATATCCAGCATGGAATTTACCGTCTACCACAGCCATCATGGCCCAATCATTCGCGAGCAGGATGGCAAATGGGTGGCCATCAGTCTCATGCAGGAACCGATCAAGGCATTGAGCCAATCCTATGGCCGCACCCGGGCACGCAACTATGAAGAGTTCGCCGCCACCATGGAATTGCGTACCAACTCCTCTAACAACACCGTCTATGCCGACAGCAACGGCAACATCACCTACTGGCATGGCAACTTCATCCCGCGCCGCGATACGCGCTTCGACTGGAACCAACCACTGGACGGCAGCAATCCGGCGACCGACTGGCAGGGACTGCATCCGGTCAATGAAACCATAACCGTATTCAATCCCGCCAGCGGCTGGATACAGAATACCAATAACACCCCCTTTTCCGCCGCCGGTGCGGACAGTCCACGCCGGCAAGACTACCCGGTATATATGGCAAATAATCCTGAGAATTACCGTGGAATTCACGCGGTACAGGTTCTTCAGAACAAACGCGATTTCACCCTCGACTCCTTAATAGAAGCAGCCTATGACCCGACGCTTACGGCCTTCGAAGATTTGATTCCAAGCCTGCTGCTGATTACTGCCGTGGATAGAATTTCCCAAACCAACAATCCGGATACCATCCCGATTCCAGCGATTGGCGACAACGTATCCATACAATCGGATTTACTGGAATATATCGATCTGCTGCGTACCTGGGATTACACTGCTTCGGTCGACTCAGTGGAGACCTCTCTAGCGGTGTACTGGGGACAGCAGCTGATGGCCAATGTGGCGACACAGGCCGCAGATGAAGGCATTAACATTTATGAGTATATGGCTGAGCGTTCAACGATAGCTCAGAAATTAGCCGCCCTGCGACAGGCAGCCCAACAACTGACCGATGATTTTGGCAGCTGGCAAGTGCCCTGGGGTGAGATCAACCGTTATCAGCGTCTCAATGGTGACCTGGTACAGAATTTCAACGATGCACAACCCAGCTTGCCGGTGGGATTCGCCTCTGGCCGTTGGGGCTCGCTGGCCTCGTTTGGCAGTCGCAGCTATTCAGGCACCAACCGCATGTACGGTACCAGCGGCAATAGTTTCGTTGCCGTCGTTGAATTTGGTGAGCGAGTAACCGCCAAAGCCATTACCGTAGGTGGCCTGCAGAGTGATCCCGCTTCGCCCCATTTCGACGATCAGGCGCAGATGTATGCCAACGGCGAGTTTCGTGACGTACTCTTTTATCGAGAAGACATCGAAGCAAACCTCGAGAGAGCTTATAATCCCGGTCAGTAGATCCCCTTTTAACAAGAACAAGACTCAGCAGTAATGACAGATAACTACATGCCCGGCAGGCATTTCCTGCAGATTCCCGGACCCTCCAATGTTCCCGACAGCGTGCTGCATGCCATGGCGCAACCGGTTATTGACCATCGTGGCCCGGAATTTCCTGAGCTGACCTTTGGCATCCTGGAAAAACTCAGACTCATTTTCAATACCGAGGGACCCATCTTCATCTATCCAAGCTCTGGCACCGGTGGCTGGGAATGCGCGTTGCTCAATGTACTCTCCCCCGGTGACAAGGTGCTGGCCTTCGAAACCGGCCACTTTGCCACGCTGTGGAAGAATGTTGCCGAAAGGCTGGGACTGCATATTGTCTGGATCGCAGGTGACTGGCGCCACGGCATCAACCCTTCCCTGGTGGAAGAAAAGCTGAGTGAGGACAGCAAGCATGAAATAAAGGCGGTACTCGCCGTGCAGACAGAAACCTCTACCGGAGTCACCAGCCAGATTCCTCGAATCAGGGCTGCCATCGATGCCGTAAAACATCCGGCGCTGTTTTTGGTAGACACAGTCTCCTCCCTGGCCTGCACTGAATTCAGGCACGACGACTGGGGAGTGGACGTCACCGTCAGTGGCTCACAGAAAGGACTGATGTTGCCGCCGGGCCTGAGTTTTAATGCAGTGAGCGAACAGGCTCTGGCATGTGCCCAGAATTCCACCGCACACCATTCCTATTGGCGATGGGACGCCATACTGGAGAACAACCAACACGGATACTTCCCCTATACACCGAACACCAATCTCTTATATGGCCTGGATGAAGCACTGACCCTGTTGCATCGGGAAGGCATGGACAATGTACTGGCTCGACATGCCCGACTGGCAGAGGCAACGCGCCGCGCCGTTGCCGCCTGGGGTCTGGAAAATTTGTGTATGAACCCTGAAGAATATTGTAACTCTCTCACCGCAGTATTGGTGCCGGAAGGCTATGATGCCGACGCGCTGCGTAAAATCATTCTGGAGCGCTTCAACATGTCGCTGGGCACCGGCCTGGGTCGATTAAAGGGCGCGATCTTCCGCATTGGCCACCTGGGCGATTTCAACGACTTGATGCTGGCTGGCACGCTTGGTGGCATCGAGATGGGATTGGCGCTGGCTGACATTCCCCATAGCAGCGGTGGGGTCGATGCAGCACTTGAATTTCTAGCCGCTAATTAAAAAAATTCCCTGAAAACAAGAGCCTGAGAACAAGAATAAGGAGCATTCATGGATCCTTCCACCGCTGTAAGTACCAGCGCAGCAATTTCCCTGGGCGGCTTCGTCGTCGTCATCTTCCTGCTCCTATTTCTGATCGCCAAATGGAAGTGGCATGTATTTTTTGCACTCCTGATTCCAATCATGCTGTTCGGCATTCTGCCGGGCGTGCAACAGAACAATTTCATCGACGCCTTTGAGAGTGGCTTCGGCAATACCCTCGGCTCGATCGGTGTAGTAATCGTGCTGGGTTCGATAATCGCCGAGGCCTTGAAACACACCGGTGCCATCCAGGTCATCACCCGCTCCATGGTAAATCTGGTGGGCAGCAACCGTATGCCGCTGGCGCTGACACTGACCGGTTTCATCATCGGTGTCGCGATCTTTTCCGACGTGGCCTATGTGATACTCAATCCCCTGGTGCACTCGGCTGCCAAGACCATGAACGTGGGCATCGCCGTGATGTCCACCGGCCTGGTGGGTGCACTGCAACTCACCCATGCCATCGTGCCACCCACACCGGGACCGCTGGCGGCTGCGGCAATCGTTGGGGCGGACATTGGTAGAACCATCATCTTCGGCGGCATCGCCTGCCTGTTCGGCTCACTGGCCTGCTGGGCCTGGGGAGTGTTTGTTGCCGGACCTCGCATCAAGACCATGGCGAGTGATGAATTTGAAGGCGTGAGCATCGACGACCTCGATGAAGACGGACCCAGTGAACTGCCCAGCACGCTCAGTTCCTATACGCCAATCGTCATACCTATCGTGCTGATCGGTACCCAGAGTGTGGTTTCCCTGTTTTTCGAGGAAGGGCATATGCTGCGCACTGTATTCCTCTACCTCGGCTGGCCTGTTGTCGCGCTGTCCATCGGCGTGTGGCTGGCTTATCGCAATATCAAGAGCGATGATGACAAGGAGAAAGCCAAGGATGCCTGGGTGGAAGCAGCCCTGAAGACTTCGGCGATGATTCTGGTTGTTACCGGTCTTGGTGGATCTCTCAGCGCCATTCTGCGTGGCACCCCTGCGGTGGATTTCATCGCCACCATTTTCACCGACTACGGCCTGCCAACTATTTTACTACCATTTGTTATAGGGATAATTGGCAACATGATCACTGGTTCGACAACGGTGGGTGTAATCACTGCAGCTTCATTGGTAGCACCCATGCTTGCCAGCCTCAGCCTGTCGCCGGAAGCCGCCATGCTGGCCGGTGCCAGTGGTTCCGTCATTATCAAGTATGTTAACAGCAGTTATTTCTGGGTCTGCACATCGCTGTCGCGGCTGAGCGTTCCCGATGCTGTATTCAGCTATGGAGGGGCTACACTGGTGGGCGGAATCGTGTCGTTCCTTACGGTATGCGCCATGTGGGGAATCGGACTGATCTGATCTGGGGACAGTTTTTATGTAGTGCCGAGGAAAAAATTATTACTCCCCGGCACCTTAGCCGTCCTTCGATAAACAGGTGAACTGTCTCCCTACTTCAGTTGTTCAGTCCCCATCCTCAGCTTCGGCTGCACGAAGCTCATTCATTCGTTCACCACGAAGAATATTGAACATGCCATAGTTTCCTTCATGGCAGGCGTATTCATACAGCGTACCTGCTACTTTGGTCATTGGCATTGTGGCAACAATCCTGTCCGTAAACGTGGAAGGGTCTTCAAGCGTCCACTCGTACTCAATCGTGTCATAGGCTTCGCGGGTAAATCGTTCGGTGAGCATCTTATCTTTAGCGTTTCCGAAGCGACTGAAACTGGGTAACAAGTCGCTAAAGTTTCTGGTTTGGACCACAAGCGTGTCGCCTTCCCAATAGCCTCTGGAATCCCCGGTCCACAAGCGAATATCGTCATCAAGAGCACCACTGTCATCCAGCGGGACAATACGGGCGTCATGGACCATTTCGGTCATGATTACCGCATGATCCTTGTTTTGAAAAATCTGCAGATTGGCGTTGTAACCACCGCCGTTCATTGGAGGACCGGCATTAAAGCCGATCATGCAACGCTCAGACAGGCCACGATCTTCCGGCCCATCCTTAGCTATACCTCCGAACAGTGCACGCACCGGGCGCTCACCTGGAGTGTCGACCGGCCCCAGATTAGCGGTATGCTCGGCAGAGCCTTCAACCCTTGCAGGCAGACGACCATCTGGCGGATAGACAATAAGAGAAGTGCGAACGTTTTCACCGATACTGGCACGTTCATACCAGAAGTTGTTATAGCCGCCCGTATTAGTGCCGGCAGGTGGAGCCTCCGGATTAAGCACCAGTACGGCCTCTGCAGCATCCGCCGCTATGCGGTTTTCCTCCTGACGGGTACGATCCTGCTCAACTTCCTCTGGAGTCAGATACTCCCGAGTTCCAAAGCGCTCAGGTCGCTCCATTGGCGTACCGGAATTGAAATTCCAAACCCCCTGTAAATCAGGCTGACCCCATTCCGTGCGCGGCACAACATAATCGTCGGCCGACTGAGCATAGCTCAGGCCAAGCGGGGCTATCAGGATGGCAATAGTTAATATTAGTCTTGTTTTCATGGCGCTTCACCGTAGATTGTAGAGACCCGATACAACGTTAGTATTTTTGACCAGAGTAATCAATACAATATTAATAAATAGCCCCGTCAGCGCTGCGAATAGCTGATCGTGAATACTAGTCCGTAGCATCCATCTCCTCCCGCCGTGCGCCAGCGAGAATACCGGGCAGGGAATAGTTGCCTTCATGGCAGGTGTAGTCGAACAGCCTCTGCCCTGCGGGCATGCGCTTCAACATGAGTTCACCGGTAAAGGATTGGGTATAGATATCGGGATCAGTGTATGTGAAGCGATAAAGAATTTCGTCCTCAGAAACCAGCGTGAATTGCTCATCCAGCGCCAGCAGTGCAGACACACGCAGGGTAAATGACGATGACTGGGGATGAAAATTTCGGGTTTCCACATGCAGTGTATTGCCCTCCCAGTGGCCGATGGAATCACCGTGCCATTTTTTATGAAAAGGGTTCTGGTGTTCATCTCGCAAGCGAATAAAACGCGTCTCCGCACCGGCTTCGATATACAGGATTACGTAGTCTTCATTCTGCACGAACTGGAAGTTGGCGCTGAGGGGCACGATGGGGCCAGCCGGTGGCGCCGGTCCGAAGTCGATCAGGCAGCGCTCACCGGGGCCCGCGCCTTCGGGCCCATCCAGTAGATTCACGCCATGCGCCTGCAGTTTGCCGGCGAAAGTATTGGCCTGCCAGTCTTCTCTGAAAGGCAGGCGACCATTGGGAGGTTCTACTAAAATCGAAGTGCGGGGTTCGCCGTTAATAGTCAACACATTGGTGATGCGAATCTTGAACTGGTCTTCGGCGGTGTTATCGACGACTGGTTTAATCTGGGGTGCTTCGATGGGGCCTTCTATCGGCGCTTCTCGCGCCTCCATCTCGGCCACCTTTTCTCTCTCCCACTCCCAGGCTTCTGCTTCGGTGTAGGCTCGTTTTTCACCCAACTCATCGGGTCGCTGGAAAGGCGTTGCAGTATGGGTGGTCCAGTTTCCCTGAAAGTCAGGGTGACCAGAGGGTGTCAGACTGGGCTCGAACTCCGCACCGAGTACTCCGGTGGTGGGTACCAGGCAGGATAGGGCAATACAACAGACAGAAAAGAAACCGCTTCTCATCAGGGAATCTCCGGCTCTTGTTATCGGTTCTTGTTATTGATTCTTGTTATTGACTTCAACACAGACGGAACGGCAACACTTCCCTGTTATCCGCACAGCAGATACTGCCTGTTAGCCGATCACGAATCAAGCGCCATCTGCAGCACTCGCACCACATGCAGCGCCTGTCTACCGGAGCCGTGGCTTATCTGCCCCCTACAACTTATTCCATCGGCGATAACCAGCACGTCTTCGTCTGCCTCTCTCACCGCTGGAAATAAGGAAAGCTCACCCATCTGCATGGAACTGTCATAGTGTTCCTTCTCATAGCCAAAGGAACCGGCCATGCCGCAGCAACTGGAGTCGATGGTACTCACTTCCAGCTCAGGAATCAGCGACAGCACTTTCTGCACCGGCGACATGACAGCGAAGGCTTTCTGATGGCAGTGACCGTGTAACAGGGCCTGCTTCGCATCGATTGCGCGCAGACTCAGGTTCAGCCGCCCCCGATCATGCTCGGCCGCCAGAAATTCTTCCAGCAGAAAACTGTTCTCCGCCAGCGCCTCGGTATCGGCACCCGGCACTAGCGCCACGTACTCATCCCGCAGCGTCAGCAGGCAGGACGGTTCCAGGCCGATGATGGGTACGCCCCTTTCCACGTAGGGTATTAAGGTGTCCAGCATGCGATTGACTTCGACCCTGGCCTCGTCGAGCAGGCCGGAACTGAAGAAGGTTCTTCCGCAGCACAGTGGCCGGCCGCCATCCACCGGCCTGGGATAGGTCACGTGAAAGCCGGCGGCGCTAAGCACTGCCATCGCCGCCCGCGCGTTTTCAGCTTCGAAGCAGCTATTAAAGCTATCCACCAGTAACACCACTTCCCGCTCACGTTCGGCGATCACGGCATCCTCCACCTGGGGTACGAAGTGGTCGCTGCGCCAGCGCAGCAGGGGTCGCTTGCTGGCGAGACCGAAGATCCACTGCGAGAGCGTGGCAATGCCCGGTATCTGATCCCGCAAATTGAGCAGGAAGGAAAGACGGCGCAGCTTCGGGGCATAACGCGGCAGATAGGCAAACAGTCTATCTCGCAGCGACAGACCGTGTTTTGCGTGGTACTGATCCAGAAACTCAATCTTCATGCGGGCCATGTCCACGCCGGTGGGACATTCCCGCTTGCAACCCTTGCAGCTCACGCACAGTTCCATGGCCTGGTACATGGCATGGGAGGTGAAGGCATCTTTGCCGAGCTGGCCGGTAATCGCCAGACGCAGAGTATTGGCCCGGCCCCGGGTAAGATGTTGTTCATCCCGACTGATACGGTAGGACGGGCACATGGTGCCCACGTTGGCCTTGCGGCAGGCGCCGTTGTTATTACACATCTCGATGGCGCGGTTAAATCCGCCCCATTCCGACCAGTCCAGTTTGGTGTCCATGGCGATCGGCGCGTAGCCCGGAGCGAAACGCATGATCTCCCTGTCATCCATCTTGTGGGGGTTGACGATCTTGCCAGGATTGAACAGGTTGGTCGGATCGAAGGTGTGTTTGACCTCTTCGAAATTCTCCACCATGCGTTTACCGAACATGGGCTCATGAAATTCAGACCGGGAGATGCCGTCGCCATGCTCACCGGAGTGGGAACCCTTATACTCCCTTAC
>DMJN01000194.1 GCA_003451715.1 Gammaproteobacteria bacterium
ACCGAACAATCGGAGTCCGAGGGATATAGGCTTAGCAAACAGCGTTGGTGCTTCAATAATCAGGTTAAAAGGGAACATCCATTTACCGAAAGGATGAAAGGCGAGTTCGGCGAGGAAACCACCCAGCCCTTTGTTTTTGATGCTGTAGTAAATAATCATGAAAAAGACCGAGACCGACAAACCCATCGTGATATTGGGATCGGTGGTCGGCACAATCTTAAACGGGGCATGCTCGAAATTGAAAACGCCGGCCGCGGTGATTTCGAACAGTTTGGTGATCCAGTCCACCGGCACCAGGTCCATGGTGTTCATCAGTAGAATCCAGAAGAACAGCGTCAGACACAGCGGGCCGATAAGGTCATTCTTGTGAGTAAAGCCTTCAGATACGCGGGCATCGACAAACTCGACCACCATCTCGACGAAATTCTGGACACCGCTTGGCTTGTCGATTGAGGCATTCTTGCCGACCCAGCGGAAAAACAGCAGAAAGGCGGCACCGAGAAAGATAGACCAGCCCAGTGTGTCTACGTTGACTGCCCAGAAACCCATGTCGGCCGCTTCTTCGGGCGAGTGGGCGAAGCCCAGATGGCCCTCGTGGTTTCGGCCAAAGGTCAGAAACGACAAATGGTGGGTAATGTATTCCTGAACTGTCTGCTCGCCTGCGTGGGCTGCGTCGGCTAACTCTGCCATTTAAGTTCTCTTAACTCGTTCTCTTAATCCCCGCGCTTATCAAGCAATCTGTAGCTTGAAAGCCTCAGGTTTTGTTCCCTGTCGGGCTGTAGCTGATCAGTCCCGACACCATCACGCCAACGAAGTGGGTTGTTACAAACCCAAGCATTAAC
Organism: Gammaproteobacteria bacterium; assembly: GCA_003451715.1. Taxonomy (GTDB): domain Bacteria; phylum Pseudomonadota; class Gammaproteobacteria; order Pseudomonadales; family Pseudohongiellaceae; genus UBA9145. Next base: position 843 of record DMJN01000194.1, read on the forward strand.
GCGAGTTCATTCAAATTAGTAATCAAGGTAAAACTTAGTGCAAACAGCACCAGCGTGATTCCTATTTTGCCGAGCTCCCCTCTTATGAAGCTCTTAACCGCTTTCTCTGCATTGCTGGCGCCCCTATATTTAAAGGCTTGCAAGGCAAAATAGCTGTTTGGCAATGCGCTAATCAGGCCGCCCAGCAATGCCGAGTAGGCCAACACGATACCTGAAAGCAACAGAGATATTACTGCTATAAAGGACGTCGCAACGAGCTGTGCAACGATTACTTTATAGACTGGTGGGGCTTTTAGATTAGTCACAAATCTGACTTATTGATATCGCTTTTTTATTGAGCCCGGCACCCAAAATACCCGCAACAAACACCTTGAATGTACTGGGGTGATCACCAAAGCAGGCGCATTATAGGGGCTTTGCAGGGCAGTATCAACTACGTCAGATTAACAATTGGGGGGTCACTTTATGTGGGACAAAATGCCGTCTAATTCATCCACGGAATTGTATTTCACCACCAGCTTGCCCTTGCCTTTGGCGTTGTGCTGAATCAGCACTTTAGCGCCCAGCTGGTCAGCCAGCTTTTCCTCCAGATTTTTGATGTCTGGGTCAATAACCTTGGCAGTTTTTCCGGTGCCACCGCCAGATAACAGGCGCCTGACCAGGGATTCGGTCTGTCTGACGGAAAGACCCCTGTTAGCCACCATGCGTGCCGCCTCAGGCTGTTGTAGATCGGGCAGTGCAAGCAGCGCCCGAGCATGACCCATTTCAAGATTGCCCGCCTCTAACATGCGGCGGACATCGATATGCAGCCCGATCAGGCGAATCAGGTTGGTGACTGTTGCTCTGGATTTGCCGACCGCGTCGGCCACTTCCTGCTGAGTAAGCTCAAACTCATCCTGCAGGCGTTTAAGCGCCATGGCCTCTTCGATGGGATTGAGGTTTTCCCGTTGGATATTCTCGATAAGCGCCATGGCTATGGCCGCCTCGTCCCCAACTGGCTTGATAATTGCGGGAATTGTGTCGAGTCCCGCCAATTGGCTGGCACGCCAGCGGCGCTCACCGACAATAATTTCATATTTTTCTGAGGAGATGGGGCGCACAACGATGGGTTGCATGACGCCCTGGTTTCTTATCGAAGCAGCCAGTTCCTGCAATGCTTCTTCATGCATATCGGTGCGAGGCTGGTATTTACCGCGCTGAATAAGATCAATGGGTATATTCTTAAGATCTCCATCTCGATCGGTGCTGGCAACAGGCGTTCGGTCCTTAGGCTTGCCAAGTAAACTGGCCATCGTTTCGGTGCTGCCAGTTGATAAAAGCGCGTCCAGGCCTTTGCCGAGCTTCTTCTTATCAGTCATTGTTGCTTGTCACTTGGTGTTTTCTGGGTATTTTGCAAACCAGTCAATCAAGAAATTCCCGCTGCAGCTTCGTCAAGCCTGCGCAGCATTTCCCCCGCCAAAGCCAGATAGGCAATCGCTCCGCGGGACTTTCTATCGTATTTGATAATCGGTTTTCCGTAACTTGGTGCTTCGGCCAGTCGGACATTCCTGGGTACAACCGTTCGGTACACGGCATCGCCGAAGTAATTAAACAGCTGACCATTCACTTCAGTGGTCAGTTTGTTCCTTGGATCATACATGGTGCGTAAGATGCCCTCGATCTTCAGGTCCGGATTCAGGCGGTCCCGGATAGCGCTGATGGTATCCATTAATGCGGATAATCCTTCCAGCGCGTAGTACTCACACTGCATGGGTATGACTACACCGTCAGCGGCAACCATGGCATTGACAGTCAGCATGTTCAGCGAAGGTGGGCAATCGATAACAACAAAATCGTATCGCTGCCTGACAGCCTCTACAATTTGTCGAAGCCGCGTTTCCCTTCCTTCACCGTTCATAAGCTCAACTTCAGCAGCAACCAGGTCTCCGTTCGATGGTAGCAGGTCATATCCTGCATCTGCTGGTCTTACGACTACTTCATCAAAACCAGCCTGCTTAGAGAGCAAATCGTAAATGGATAACTCTAGGATGTTCTTATCGATACCGGATCCCATAGTTGCATTGCCCTGGGGATCAAGGTCGATGAGCAGCACGCTTTTTCGGGTTGCTTTTAATGAAGCGGCGAGATTAACCGAGGTGGTTGTTTTGCCCACCCCTCCTTTCTGATTGGCTATGGCTAGAACTTTGCTCACTACTGTCTTTCCATCTCGAAATGCTTGGTTCTATTCAAATTGCAGCGTGCACGGGCTGCTGTTAGCTGCGCACTATTTCAACCAAATATCGTTGCGAATCGCTGCCCGGTATCTGTAGCTTTCTGATACTGGAAGCTACAAAGTCTTCCGGCAGGAGGGCAAGCTCCTTTTCTGGGTAGCGTCCCTTCAGTGCCAGTAATTTGCATCGCTTGTCACCAGGCGATAGCAAATGCTGTGATTTCGCCACCACATCCGCCAGTGAAGAAACGGCACGACACATCACCATATCAATTTGCCGGTGACTTTGATAGTGCTCTATCCGACAATTTTCCACGCTAATATTGTCCATTTTCAGTGTGGTTTTTACCTGGAATAGAAAGCGTGTTTTCTTGCCGTTACTGTCCACCAGGATAAACTCTTTGTGTGGGTTCAGAATGGCAAGTGGTATGCCAGGCAAACCAGCACCCGATCCCACATCGACGATGATGCTGCCTACCAGAAATGGTTGAATCGCCAGACAGTCCAGCAGGTGACGGCTCACCATAGAACTACTGTTAGAAACCGCTACCAGGTTGTAGCTTTTATTCCATTTTTCAAGCAGCTTTAGGTACTGAGCCAGGTTGTCTAGCTGCCCGGCGGTGTGTGGCAAGCCAAGCATCTGCAGACCCTTTTCCAGCTCCTGCTCGGTAGAATCATGCATTGAAATATTCTTGAGTTTCGCTTACCGGATTAGCCGGCTTTGCGACCCAGTGCCTGGTGTTTCTTCAAGTAAATGAGCAGCAAGGAAATGGCGGCTGGCGTCATACCGGGTATGCGTGATGCACGGCCTATGTTTTCCGGCCTGGCCTCTACCAATTTCTGTTTGAGTTCATTCGATAAACCCTGCATCTGCTGGTAGTCGATATCTGCTAGTATTACGGTACCTTCCTGTTTTTTCAAGCTCTCGATCTCGGCGGACTGCCGATCGATATATCCCTGGTATTTGATTTGAATTTCGGCTTGCTGCTGGGCTTGTGCCTCAAGCGAGTTGGCCGGGGCCGATTGATGATCATCTTCCACCGCTTTCAACAGTGAATTAATCTCCACACCCGGACGCGCCAGTAAATCGGCAAGAGTGTATTCCCGTGTGATGGGTTTCTCCAGCAATGGATTTATGCGCTCAGCAGGATCGCTCTCCGGTTGAATCCAACGACGTCGTAATCGATCCAATTGCCCTTCTATATATTCCTGTTTTTCAGCAAAGAACTGCCATCGCTCATCATCCACCAGGCCCAGCTTTCGACCGATGGTGGTAAGTCGAAGGTCGGCATTGTCTTCTCGAAGTGAAAGGCGATACTCTGCCCGGCTAGTGAACATTCGGTAGGGTTCGCTGGTGCCCAGGGTAATCAGATCATCTACCAGCACGCCGATGTACGCCTGATCCCGGCGCGGACACCAGTAGTCCTCCCCTCGTACTGCAAGAGCGGCATTTAGTCCTGCTAATAATCCTTGTGCTGCTGCTTCTTCGTAGCCAGTTGTGCCATTGATCTGGCCCGCAAAATACAGGCCCTGGATAAACTTTGTTTCCAGTGAGTACTGCAAATCTCGTGGATCGAAGAAATCATATTCGATGGCATACCCCGGCCGTGTTATATGGGCATTCTCGAATCCTTTGATGTGGCGAACCATGGCAACCTGGACGTCATATGGCAAACTGGTAGAAATGCCATTCGGGTAGAGTTCATTGGTGTCCAGGCCTTCCGGTTCAACGAATATCTGGTGTGAGGATCTATCGACAAAACGCATCACCTTGTCTTCGATAGACGGACAATACCTCGGACCTCTTCCTTCGATAACGCCGGTATACATGGGCGAACGATCCAGGCCCTTGCGTATTACTTCATGGCAGGCTTCATTGGTTGCCGTAATATGGCAATTCACCTGGGCTGGATGATCGGACTGCCGACCAAGATAAGACATCACCGGAAGTGGGGTATCCCCTGCCTGCTCCTGCATCACTGAAAAATCAACCGACCTGGCATCGATTCGGGGCGGAGTTCCCGTTTTCAGGCGATCGACTCTGAAAGGCAATTCTCGTAACCGCTTTGCCAGAGTTATAGAGGGCGGATCGCCGGCTCTACCGCCACCACTGCTCTCCATGCCAATATGAATCTTGCCACCCAGGAAGGTGCCTGTTGTTAACACGACTTTCTGGGCGCGAATCTCCAGGCCCATCTGGGTAATCACGCCCTTGATCACACCGGACTCGATGATCAGATCATCCACTTCCTGTTGAAAAAGGCTTAGATTAGGTTGACTTTCCAGCATCTTGCGAATGGCAGCCCTGTAGAGAGCCCGGTCTGCTTGGGCGCGGGTGGCACGTACGGCTGGGCCCTTGCTGGCATTCAGGATACGGAATTGAATTCCTGCCCGGTCGATAGCGCAGGCCATCGCACCACCTAGAGCGTCGATTTCTTTTACCAGATGACTCTTGCCAATTCCGCCGATAGCCGGATTGCAGGACATCTGGCCCAGGGTTTCGATGCTATGAGTTACCAGAAGAGTTGCAACGCCATGGCGCGCGGCAGCCAACGCTGCCTCGGTCCCGGCATGACCTCCGCCGATGACGATCACATCGTATTGGGTTGTGTTCAGCATTGGATGTCAGTCATAGATCAGGGCTGTGCAGTATATAGACATACAAATTAAAAGGAATCGCTTTCCAGTATATCCACTAATTACAGAATATTACTCAGTTCTATATATAGTTAACTATGTAGAGATAGGTATTAATGTTGTTGTTATAGGGGTCGGCGATTGCTGTTGAAAAGCCTTTTAAATGGCGAATAATCAATAAGTTAATGTGATGAAAACTCTCTTGAAAAGCTCTTGGTAGGCTAACCATAAGCCCTTTACAGGGTGTGTACTGTTCGAGGCAGGAAAAGCCATCCTCGTTTAAGCCAAATCTTATCCACCTGAAATCCAGCGGATCAGCGTAGTTGTCAACATGATGTCCTTCTCTGTGCCGCCTATTTTCCGATGCAAAAACTGGAGAAGATCTCTCCCAGCAAATCATCGCTGGAGAATTCACCGGTAATACGGCCCAAATCTCGCTGGGCTAGTCTGAGATGCTCAGCGATCAGCTCTAGATGTGAGTCTTTACAAACCTGTGATGCTGCGGATTTTATGGATTTTTCAGCTGATTTGAGTGCGGTTAAATGACGTTCCCGGGCCACGAAAGCACCTTCGCCGGTCGGCCTGAAACCAATGCATGACTGCAGGTGTTCGCGCAGCAATTCCAGCCCTGTAATTTGCTTGGCAGACAGATGGATCTCCTGCAGCGAGGATTCTCCGAACGCCACCTGCCCCAGTTTTGGCTCCATACCCGGCACCAGGTCGATTTTATTGAAGACCAGGGTAGTGCGAGCAAGGATAGATTCTCTGATATTCGCGTTAATACTGGCCAACTCAAGGGGTTCTAACAGCTTCTCCACATCTTTCTCTGCTGTGGTGCTATCGATCACCAGTAGAATCCGATCGGCTTGCTCGATGGCACCATGGGCTCGCCTTACCCCTTCCTGCTCGACAATATTATCACTCGGTCGCAGTCCTGCGGTATCGAGAAACTGCACCGGCATACCGTTGATTGAGATCTCTTCTTTTAGCAAGTCTCGTGTGGTTCCAGGAATGTCGGTAACAATTGCGCTATCAATTCCTGACAGGGCATTGAGTAGGCTGGACTTTCCCGCATTCGGTTTACCTGCGATGACTACGTGCATGCCTTCTTTTAGCAGCGCCCCTTGATGGGCCTGCTCATAGACCATGCCGAGCTGCTTGAGGATGTCATCCAATGACTGGTTGACACCGGTATCGGATAATACGTCGATGTCTTCATCGGAGAAATCGATGGCGGCTTCGACGTTTACCCTGGTTTGAGTTAGTTTAGTGACCAGCTCGTGTATACGTGATGAGAATTCACCCTGTAATGTGCGTATAGCTGATTGCACTGCCTGTTTCGAACTGGCATCGACCAGGTCGGCAATGGCTTCGGCTTGCAGCAGATCGATCTTGTTATTCAGGAACGCCCGTTCAGAAAATTCACCTGGTCCAGCCACCCTGATTCCGAGAGCGATTATTCTTTCCAACAGTGTGTTGAGAACATGAACGCCGCCATGACCCTGCAATTCAAGAATGTCTTCACCGGTGAAAGAATGTGGCGCCTTAAAATAGATTGCGATACCCTGATCAATTGTTTGCTGATCAGTGCTTAAAAAATTGCAATAGTATGCATGGCGAGGTGCGGGGGTGAAGCCGAGAATCTTCGTGCTCAACGTCAAGACGTCTTTCCCGGAAATACGTATGATGCCAATACTGCCTCTACCTGGCGGCGTGGCTATTGCACAAATTGTGTCTGATTCGATTGGTGGCATTGGGTTTCAGCAACGCGCTGGTGTGACGCAGTCGAGCTGATATTCAAGTTGCCTTTTTGGCCGCGTAACCGGCTTCGATTTTTCGCGTGATATACCATTGCTGAAGAACGCCCAGCAACCCATTGGTTAACCAGTACAGTACCAGACCAGCGGGGAACCATAAAAACAACACCGTCATCATTATTGGCATGAGTTGCATCACCCGGGCCTGCATTTCGTCAGCTGGTGTTGGGCTTAGCTTGGTCTGAAAGAACATCGTTGCCCCCATCAATAGAGGCAGGATGAAGAACGGATCGCGCACCGACAGATCGGTTAACCAGAGCATGAACGGTGCGTGTCTCAGCTCTACACTTTCCATCAGTACCCAATACAGTGCGATGAAAACAGGCATCTGCACCAGCATGGGCAAACAACCGCCAAATGGATTGATTTTCTCTTTCTTATAGAGCTCCATCGTGGCCTGTTGCAGTTTCATCTTGTCGTCACCGTAACTGTCTTTAAGCTGCTGCATCTTTGGCATCAATCGTCTCACACCAGCCATAGAACGGTACTGACTCTCAGACAGCTTATAAAATGCCGCCCTTACCAGTATTGTTAATAGGATGATGGACACACCATAGTTGCCTATTACTGAATCAATACGGCTGAGCAGCCAGTAGATGGGAGATGCTAGAAACCACAGGAAACCGTAATCGATGGTCAGGTCCAGGTTCGGGGAAATTTCGGCCAGGGCGTACTGATCTTTTGGGCCGGCGTAGAACTGGATATCATGACTATCGGTGCTGCCTGGCCCGACTGAAAACGAGGAGCTGGTGAACTCACCAAAATATTGATTTACTGCATTCATGCGCGTGTTAAATCGGTTGTTTGTCTGTAGGCTGGGTATCCAGGCAGAGATAAAATAGTGTTGACTGAAACCTACCCAACCACCATTCATCTCAACGCTCTCAGCACCCACGTCTATGTCGTCAAATTGTATTTTGATATAAGGATCGTCATTCGATGTGGTCACGTATCCCAGATAACTTCGACCAAAACTACCGGCGCTACTAGGATCGTCGAAGCTGTCTCGCTTTATCTGGCCAAATGCATTGCCTTGCCATTCACTGCCAGATCGATTATTTACAATGAAGCTGACATCGATGAGATAACTATCACGGGTAAAAGTGTATCGCTTTGTAATTTGAACACCATTATTGGTCGTGGTTACCAGGTCGACACTCAGCGTGTTGTCAGAATCTCCCAAAGAAAAGCTTGCAGCGCTGGACTGATAAACTGCCCTGCCTGCGTTGTCGATGCCGTTTCTACCAATTAGGCCGCTTTGGGCGACGTAGCTTCTATTGGTCCCTGATTCCAATAACACAAAGGGGTCATTTGGCACATCTAATTGTTTCAAATGCTTTGGCAGGGCGAGATAGATAATATCGCCGCCATTCAGGTCAATGGTTAATTCAAACGTACCGGTGTCGATATTGACTAATCTTGCTAAGGAGTCCGTGGCGGTAGGTTCAGAAAGCACGGGTGTATCGCTTTGTCCGGCAGGGCCTGGTGATACCGGTATCTGTGTTGGAACATCTGCTTCCACACCCTGGGCTGGAACATCAGTTTCCACAACCGGTATTGTATCGGGCAACGCTAAAATTGGTGTGCTGGCCGTGTCTGCGCCATCATTGATCACTGGCGGATAATCTTCCTGCCAGGCGAGCAACATCAGGTAGGTGATGACGGCCAGAGAGGTGTATAGGAAAAACTTGGTAATATCCATGGGTGATTGCTATTGAGTGGGTTTGCTCGAAAGCTCCTTGGGTTCAGGCACTGGATCATAACCGCCTTCGTGGCCGGGATGACAACTACAGACACGACGGACTCCGAGCCAGGAACCTTTGAAGGAACCGTGTTTCTCTATTGCTTCTTTAGTGTAGTGAGAACAGGAGGGATAAAAACGGCATTGATTGCCAATCAGCAAACTAAATGTATGCTGATAAAAAATTATTAGTCGTATGAGTAGAGTCTTTAACATCTTCACTGATTGTTGTCGGCAGAACCGATGAGGCAGGCACCTACCCCAAATCCTTGCAACTCAAATCTTTCCACAGCCCATTCAGTTTCTCAGTAAGTGCTCGGTTGTCCAGTTTATCAGCATCCTTTCGGGCCAGCACAACTAAATCCAGTCCGGGCAAACCATTGGCAACCAGTCGAAAGGATTCTCGAATGAGTCGCTTGATTCTATTTCGCTGAACTGCACCAGACACGTGTTTCTTAGCTATCACCAACCCGAGCCTGGATTGTCTCCGCCGGTTGCTGATGGCAAGCACAAGAAACTGATGGCATGAAACTTTAAACTGAGCGTTGTCGAAGACGATCTTATAGTCTGTGGTATTCAGCAGCCTTGAATTTTTGGAGAAGCCAAAATCTGCCACGATTCACTCTCTTTTCCTGTTGAACAGAAAAACAGCAATCAGGCGGAAAGTTTGGCGCGCCCCTTAGCGCGTCTTCGCTTCAGCACCAGCCGGCCACCCTTGGTTGCCATTCGAGCTCTAAAGCCATGAGTTCTAGCACGCTTCAATACGCTGGGTTGAAATGTACGTTTCATAACAGGAATTCCAGTCTTTGTGTTTCAGACCAAACGACTTTGGTTTGAAAAAAGGAGGGCGAATTCTAGAGGTTTTACCCCGAACATGCAATCAATGAGGACGGTTTCCTTGCTTCAATATATAATTTTAAAAAGACTATTTATCTGTACATTCACTGCTCAAAAAACCCAAAACTTAATCACAGCTTATCCACAAACTATTTGTCAACAGGGATTCAGCTATGCCTATTTTTTTGTTGTTTTTGGACTCGGTAATTATCAGTGAAAGCTCGGTAACTAATTGATAAACAAAGGAATAAAAACACTTCAAAAAATCATACTTTTACTTTCCATGCGGTGGATAACTGTCAATCCAGTGGTTAGAATTACGCCACAAACCAAATAATAAAATCGAGTAGGGGCAAAGAAAGTGGCAGTGGCAGATTGGCAAAATTGTATTGATTGTTTAAAAGCGGAACTCCCCTCACAGCAATTCAACACCTGGATTAGACCTCTACACGCCGAACAGGGCTCGGGTGTTTTGCATGTCTTTGCACCCAATAGGTTCATTATGGAATGGGTGAAGGGAAAGTTTCTGGCTCGCATCCGCGAAATTCTCGATGAAACCGGCAGCCGTAATCTCGAGATCAGACTTGATGTTGTTTCGTCAGACTACACTCGGTCTCCACCCCGAAAAGTGATAACCCCCATGGCGGCCGAACCAACCCCGCAGAGCGTTCAACCAGCGTCACTAAAGCCGGGACGATTTTCCAGTGACAGCAGGCGCGGAAACAACGGCAACGGGCGCAACGTGGATATCACTATCGATGGCAAACTCAGTCACCGGGGAGCATTGAATATTGAAAACACGTTTGAAAACTTCATCGTTGGCAAATCTAACCAATTAGCGCGAGCCGCGGCCCAGCAGGTGGCTGAAAATCCAGGATACGCCTATAACCCGCTCTTTATATACGGAGGTGTGGGGTTAGGAAAGACTCACTTAATGCATGCAATTGGTAACTATCTGGTGGCAAAGAAACCCGGTGCCAAGGTGGTCTATTTGCATTCGGAAACCTTTGTAGCAACCATGGTTACTGCGCTGCAACTCAATGCAATCAGTGAATTCAAGCGCTTTTACCGGTCCGTCGACGCGTTGTTGATTGACGATATCCAGTTTTTTGCCGGGAAGGAAAGATCTCAAGAGGAGTTCTTTCATACATTTAATGCCCTTCTAGAAGGCGGCCATCAGATAATTCTCACCTGCGACCGATATCACAAGGAAATCAGCGGACTAGAAGAGCGACTCAAATCTCGCTTCGGCTGGGGACTTACTGTCGCTGTGGAACCACCAGAGCTGGAAACGCGTGCCGCGATTCTGATGAACAAGGCAGAATTGTGCAATGTGGAGCTTCCTTATGAGGCGGCACTGTTTATTGCTCAGCGACTGCGTTCCAACGTGCGGGAACTCGAGGGCGCACTCAAAAGGGTTATTGCCCATGCCAACTTCAAGGGCGAACCCATCAGCCAGGATCTCATTAAGGAAGCATTGCGAGATTTGTTTGCG
>DMJN01000123.1 GCA_003451715.1 Gammaproteobacteria bacterium
AATTATCACCAGGTGGACTTCCTGTATGCGTGCAGTTCGGTCTGATGGAACTCGGATTTCGATATCCTGGTCCGTCATTAAGCTGACCATGGATCCTCCATCGTTCCCTGTCAGTGCAACGATGGACATTTCCCGTTCCTGGCTGGCCTTTATAGCCTCCACGACATTGGCTGAATTGCCACTTGTCGAAATTGCCAACAGCACGTCACCTGCTTGACCAAGTGCGGTGACCTGTTTGGAAAAAATTTCTTTGTAGTCATAGTCATTCGCTATGGCGGTTAATGTCGAACTGTCGGTCGTCAGCGCTACTGCTGGCAAGCCGGGCCGTTCCTTCTCAAACCTGTTCAACAATTCTGCTGAGAAATGCTGCGCATCACCGGCAGAGCCACCATTGCCACAACTGAGAATTTTTCCATTGTTCAGCAGACAACGCACCATATCCTCACCGGCGTGGTGAATTGCTTCGATCAATTCACCAGCTGCCCTCTGCTTGGTTTCTATACTTTGCTTAAAGTGCTCGCTTATTTGATTCCGTAAGTCCATCAGCCGCCCAAAAGTTGTTGTCTCCAGCCGCAATTCCTATAAAGAGGCTGCTTAAACCACCAAGCCGGAAAATAAAATCGTCTCGACGGCTTTGGCCTGTCGGGAACTGCCGAGCTTTTCTGCCCACTATCTCTGTCGTTTAAGTATTTCGGTATCTCTGTCCGGGCAATTCTGGTTTTGTACAGCCACCTATATCGGCCATTTTCAGGTCATTGTTACCCTTACCGGTACAGATAATGAGCCGATTCTTTGCTGAGTGGACTTGCTTCAGGGCAGGAGAATTTCAACTGAATGCATTTTTTATCCAATCCATACCCTGTAATTTCTGGCCAGCAAACGGGCTTACAGCGATCACATCGAAGCGAGCCGGATAGCGATTAAATCTTGGAAACCGCATGAGAAAATGTGCCGCGGCGCGCTTCAGCCTTTGCTGTTTCCTGAATCCGACAGACTCCAGCGCCGTGCCAAACTCATTGGAATTTCGATAGCGTACTTCGACGAACACCAGTTGACCGGTTGGCTCGAACATCACCAGATCTATCTCGCCGCTACGGCAATAGTAGTTATTGCTGACCAGTTTGAGACCTTGCTGGCGTAACTCTCGAGCGACTAAAGCCTCGATCGACTTGCCAAAAAGCTGCTTGTTTTTGAATTTGACTACAGCTCACTTCCTTGTAAGCAAATGAAATAGTGCATTGAGGGATTTCCGATCCCTGGCCCGGATGTTTCACCAGATTCTGGAGCGACCACAGTAGGAATTTGGTCTTACTGTAAGCAAGAGTGGAGAAATATCCGGGCTAACTCCCGGAGTCGGCACTTTCCTCACGATATTGCCTGGCCAAGCCATCCTCGAAGCGGGCAACTTCAAGAACACGGCGGATGCGTCGTTCCTCAGACATGGTTAAATTTCCCGTTGTACCCTGCAGTGCAGTCAAGCCTCTGTTGGCCAGTTGATCCAGCCTTGGATACAGACGAAAGCTATCGATTCCCATGGCTCGAAGGCGTTGTAATGGGCCCTGAGCCTGCCTGAGATTGGAGCCTATTTCAATTTTCAGGTCATCGGCTTCGTTCAGAACCCAAGGCTCAACAGTAAATACGATACCTTCCAGGTCGCTATTTTCGCTCTGATTAGTCTGCCCATCATAAATTGAAGGCATGGCGTAGACAGGAATATTCCCCGCGAAATAGAAGGCAAGCGTTGGTTTAATCTGGCGCCCCTGGCGCGGATTGGCGATGAGAAAAATGAAATCGATGTCCTCGCGTCGTCGCGGTGTGAATTCCATGTTGTTCCTGGGAAGTAGATCCAGCAATCGATCTGCGCGGGCTTCGCTGGAGTCTATTGCCACTAAGCGTTTGATGACATCGGCATAGTCGCTGTCACCGCTGAATGTCTCCTGTGATACCAGCTCACCTCCTCGGGACAGCCATGACTCGGCGAAGAAGTTCTTCAGCTGCAGATAATCTTCAGACTGCGGCGTGACAATCGCCGCATTTCTGTGCCCGGCGTTCCAGGCCAGTTGAATCGCCTGAGCTATTTCATCCTCCGGAGCCAATCCGAACTGAAAGAGATTCAGCCGATCAGCCGGTGCTGAATCGCTGTAATTCAGAGCCAGTGTTTTGATAGGAAGTTCGGGTAATTCTGCCAGTTGGTTGACTAGCTGCTTATCCAGAGGACCAATGACCAGGTCAGCCCCACTTGCTACCGCTTCATCGTAGATCCCGTAAACTGAAGTGACATTACTGCTGTCATAGACCGAGATACGTGGTACCTCTCTGGATATATCGAGCGCCTGGTAGTAGGCACTCAGAAAGCCTTCTTGAATAGCGTTTCCCGTAGGTTGCTGCAACGGAAGAATTAGCGCTATGTGTGCGGGTCGTCGATCCCAGGTTTGTTGCAGTAGATTGAGCTGGTCCGGGAGCCGATTCACCGCTGAATGGCGTGCCCAGGTACGGCGCCATTGACCAATTGAGTCGAGCTGACTCCTGATGCTGAATTGGTCGATTCTTACTATCCTGGCCAGCTCAATCCATCCCCTCATCTCGTAGTTACTCGAACTGTCGGCTAGTGCAGAAAGTTCCGTATCGTCCAGCTCAGTTAGCGCAGTCCAGATGTTGTCAAACACATCCGAATCTTCACCGTTTGAGAAGTTTGAGGATATTTCCATATAAGCGACGGCGGCTTCCGCAGGCTGACCACTGCTGAGCAAGCTGTCCCCGAGCAAGCGGTAATACTCCATACTCAATTGAGAACGGTCTTCCACATTGCTGGCTAAAGCGCCAGACAGCCAGCGCAGGGCTGGTTCAGCCTGGTTTGCGTTTAGATCAATCCTCGCTCTAAGCATTGCATATCGCAGGTTTAATTCGGCGGGTAGGTCGTCAGGAATATTGAATTCCTGTACCTCTCTCGCAGCACGCTCGTAGAGCCCAGCCTCGAGCATGGATTCTATCGCCTGTATATAGAGACGGATTCGCGCGACACCGGTACGACTGCTAGCAGTAGCCAATAGCCCATCAATGGACTCTGTTGTAGACTCCTCGGCGGGAACCACGACATTTGTAATGGGCGGGCTGGATGCACAAGCAATTGCCAGAGCCACGAATACGGTCAGGACGAGTCTGGCTAAAATGTGCGTTGCAGGCGATAGAAGGGTTGTCATCAATTCAATGAGCGTATGGCAAGAATTAACAAAAAGACTAATACAAGTATCGAGTATGGGCAATTTTTTAGAGAAATCACCTTAGGATCCTCTGAAGTAAGCAGGCTATAGAGCCGAGTTGCGCAGAGGTTTTGGCCAAATTGGAACAATACGGAACACTCTTCATAGTAGCTACGCCCATAGGTAACCTCGGTGATATGACCCAGCGAGCCGTGGATGTGTTGGCCAATGTTGACAGCATCGCCGCCGAAGACACGCGTCACTCCGGGAAATTATTACAAAAGCTGCAGAATTCTGTGCCGCTGGTTGCCTATCACGATTTCAGCAGCGAATCGGTAATCAGCAAGATATTGCAACAAATTCAAGCCGGACAATCGATTGCTCTGATTTCTGATGCCGGAACGCCTCTTATTTCTGATCCCGGCTATAAACTGGTGAAGCAAGCTCGTGACTTGGGCATCAATGTTTTACCGATTCCAGGTGCCAGTGCAGTGACTGCTGCCCTGAGTGT
>DMJN01000217.1 GCA_003451715.1 Gammaproteobacteria bacterium
CGGCGAAGAGAAATGCCGGGGTGACGGATTTTCCAGCCGCCAGGCGCTTGTCGGTATTGGCGAGAGCCAAATCGACCAGCTTGCACCAGCTGCCATCTGCTTGTGTCCAGGCTTTCAGAGTCGGCGCAAACAAGAAATGTCCCAAATGATATTCTGAGAGCAGGGCAAATGTGGCGACTGCGTGACCACCTGTCATGAGCTTCAAGGTTTCATCAAAAAGACGAGCTGGTGAGATCGACTTCAGCAGCATAGCCAGCTGCCGAAATGGGCGTTGAGTGGCCTCTTCAATCGTGAATCCCAACTTGGCAGAAAATCGAATGGCTCGCAGCATCCGCACGGGATCCTCCTTGTAGCGCTCGACCGGATCACCAATGATTCTGATTTGACGAGCCCGAAGGTCATCCATGCCAGTACTGAAGTCGAGTACTCTGAAATGATCTACAGTGTAGTACAGCGCATTGACGGTGAAATCACGACGTAATGCATCCTGATCAATGTCTCCGTAAACATTGTCGCGAAGAATTATCCCCGAGCTGGAATGTGCCGAATCCAGTCCCCGAATCTGACGTCTTGGCGCTGTATCATCAATTTCATTTAGTGCGTTATGGTGGGCTCGAAATGTAGTTACTTCGATGATTTCCCTCCCATAGCGAATATGTACTATCTTGAAACGGCGTCCAATAATTCGTGAATTTCTAAACAGTTGCCTGATTTCTTCCGGGGTTGCATTGGTGGCTATATCGAAGTCTTTTGGTGTATTGCCTAACAACAGATCTCGGACTCCGCCACCAACCAGGTAACCATGAAAACCGCTCTCGTTAAGCCGATAAAGTACTTTCAGTGCGCTGGGAGCGATGTTCTTGCGAGAGATTGGATGCTCATCTCGCTTGATAATGTGCGCTCTGTCCAAGCCGGGCAAAGGGAGTTTTGAATTCATTTGAGGCCAACTGCTAATTGAGCCAGACAGGAAGCACGGTAATTCAATAACCGAAGGAAATAGCTTGAACTAGTCACGAATGTGGATCTGTATCTCTTGGGTAGTGTCTCTGCTTAGTGGAGTAATTACAGGCTCGACGGGCATAATACACCGCCAAACATAAAATAGCAGATATTCAGGTAGTAGAACGACGTGGCGGAGATATTGAGGGGGTGAAA
Organism: Gammaproteobacteria bacterium; assembly: GCA_003451715.1. GTDB lineage: Bacteria > Pseudomonadota > Gammaproteobacteria > Pseudomonadales > Pseudohongiellaceae > UBA9145. Next base: position 1,156 of record DMJN01000217.1, read on the forward strand.
ACCACCCCCTCATAGGAAGGTAAACGTTATTATTGCTATTGGTTACTTGTTTATAATTTTTATTAACTGGGAGCCCAACATGGCGCCACATAAGCAAGGGGCGGTGTATTTGAGGCGACGCAACAACTAGTCACAATAGCCGCAAGACCAGCCTTATTATTATTTGATGCACTAACCTTAGTTAAACAACTCAGTAATGCTATTTTTGTTTTTATTGGAGCTTATTATTATTTTTTATTGTTATTAGCAGGATATATAGTGCACCTATCATGCCAATTTCACAAACCTTTTATTTTTCAATGACTTGAAATTTTAGAAACCAGTTGCTAATTTTTTAAACCTGAAATTGTTACTTATTGCCACCGTGGATTGAGTAAAAGAGTAGCGGTAACGTTTTATTACAAGTTTTTCTGCAATACCTTGAAAGGCGCATATGTTGTGGTTTTTTGCCAGTATTAGCGGTCTAAAAGAAAGGGCTGCAAGAAAAAAGGACCTATTTTTGAGCAGATTGCAGAGATCAGGCGGGCTGCTTCTTCTTGCGGGGAATTCCAAATCGTTGCCTTCTTTCCCACAGGCATTTACGACTGATTCCAAGCTTTTTCGCCAACTGTGTTTCATTCATTGAATCCTGGTGTTCCAGCACAAATCGTTGGAAGTAATCTTCCAGTGACAATTCTTCAACCCGTTCAATCGACTCGGCCTGGGCAAATTCATCGACTTCTTCAGCCTCGTTATCAATCGCCAACAACTCTTCACTAATTTCAGTTTCTTCGGCTAACACAACGGCTCTTTCTATTGCATTTTCCAGTTCACGCACATTTCCCGGCCATGCATATTTGGCTATAGCGTGGCTGGCGCTATCGCTGAAATGTAGCATTGGGGTTTTCAGGCGTACGCAAGTTCGCTGCAGGATGGTGTCGGCAAGTTCGAGGATATCGTTACCTCGCTCTCGTAGGGGTGGAATCAACAAGGTCATTACATTGATACGGTAATACAGATCTTCACGAAAATTTCCGTCAATCACCAACTGTTTCAAGTCTCGATGGGTGGCGACCACTAATCTCACGTCTACTTTCTTGGACTGGACTGAACCGACTTTGCGAATTTCATTCTCCTGCAGGACTCGTAGTAAGCGAGCCTGCGCCTCCAGTGGTAGTTCACCAATTTCATCCAGGAATAGAGTGCTACCATTGGCGGCTTCTACCAGTCCAGTGCGAGTAGCAGTTGCTCCCGTGAATGCTCCTTTCTCATGGCCGAACAATTCAGATTCAATGAGATTCTCTGGAATGGCTGCGCAATTGACCGAAATCATTTCCTGATCCGCGCGAGTACTCAGATTATGGATTGCTCGTGCA
>DMJN01000008.1 GCA_003451715.1 Gammaproteobacteria bacterium
GACCGATATCGATCCTGATAAGGTGGTGGCGATAGGAGCGGGAATACAGGCCGATGTGTTGATCGGCAACAAATCGGCGGATAATTTTTTGCTGCTGGACGTTAATCCTCTGTCACTGGGTATCGAGACCATGGGTGAGCTCACGGAAAAGATCATTCCCCGCAATACCACCATCCCGGTGACCCGCGCCCAGGAATTTACGACCTTTAAAGACGGTCAGACGGCTATGACACTGCACGTTGTGCAGGGAGAACGAGAGCTGGTGAGCGATTGCCGTTCCCTGGCCAGGTTTGAGTTACGCGGTATTCCTCCCATGGTGGCCGGGGCTGCCAAGGTGAGGGTGACGTTTCAGGTAGATGCCGATGGATTGCTGAGCGTAATGGCAGAAGAACTGAGCACATCCAGGACTGCGGAGATCCAGGTTAAACCAAGCTATGGGCTGAATGCCAGCTCAATAGAACAGATGTTGATATCCTCCCATGAGCATGCCGAATCCGACATGGAATTGCGCGCGCTGAAGGAAGCACAACTGGAAGCGGCCCAGTTGATCGATGCCATTGCCACCGCCAGCGAAGCCGATGGTAGCCTGTTGGAAGAGCATGATTCACAGCGCATTGCGGCGGGTATTGCCGGGTTGGAAAAAGCCGTGGCAGAAGAAAACGTTATACGTATTCATGAGTTAACCGAGCAACTGAATCGGATTAGCAGCGATTTCGCGGCACGCAGGATGGACCTGCATATCGGCAAGGCCTTGCGCGGAGAGTCCATCGATGAAGTTGAGCATCCGGCCGAGTCATCTGAGAATCCTTAAGCTTTACAGGAAAACGATAGGGAATATGCCGAAACTGACATTCTTACCACACCCGGTAATCTGTCCCGATGGCGCCGAAATCCAGGCCGAGTCGGGCGACAGCATCCTGAATACAGCCCTGGCCCATGATATTCCCATCGAACATGCCTGTGAAAAATCCTGCGCCTGTACCACTTGCCACGTCATTGTGCGAGAAGGATTCGACTCCCTCGAAGAGGCAGAAGAAAACGAGGAAGACTACCTGGACAAGGCCTGGGGTCTGGAGCCGGAATCCCGGCTGAGCTGCCAGACACAGGTGATGGATGAGGATCTGGTCATCGAAATACCCAAGTACACAATAAACATGGTTTCAGAAGATAACTGAATGGATAGTGCGCTATGAAGTGGATTGACATCTATGACATCGCCATCGAACTCGCGGATAACTACCCTGACCTCGATCCGAGGTATGTGAATTTTGTCGACCTGCGCAACTGGATTCTGCAGCTCGAGGAATTCGATGATGATCCAGAGCACTGCGGGGAGAAAATTCTGGAGGCAATCCAGGCCGCCTGGATTGAGGAAATAGCCGACTAATATACTGAAAAAACAAGACTTTTTGGTGTATCCCTCAACTCAGAAAAAGCGTACAAAAGCGATGGATTACCACGTATAATGCGCGATCTTTTTCGAATACAGAATACCTGGAGTTAGGATGGCGATCGAACGAACTCTTTCCATAATCAAACCGGATTCAGTTGCCAAGAACATCATTGGCAAGATCTACAGCCGTTTTGAGAATGCCGGATTGAAAATCGTGGCGGCCAAGCTGTTGCAGCTTGATGATGAATCTGCCGGCGGTTTTTATGCTGAACACAAGGGCAAGCCCTTCTATGATGATTTGATTGAGTTTATGACTTCCGGCCCCGTGATGGTGCAAGTACTGGAACGTGAGAATGCTGTCGCCCAGAACAGAGATTTGATGGGTGCGACCAACCCGGCAGAGGCGGAACCCGGCACGATCAGGGCTGATTTTGCCAATTCCATCGATGCCAACGCGGTGCATGGATCAGACTCTACGGCTTCCGCCGAACGCGAAGTCAGTTACTTTTTCAATGATGCGGAAATTTGTTCAGAGGGTCGCTAGACTCCCCTGAGGTACGCTGAGCATGACGGCACCAAGCATTCCAAACCTCGCAGGACTCAGCCGGGAGCGATTAAAAGCCCTGTTTGCCGACCTAGGGGAGAAACCATTTCGTGCCGAACAAGTCATGAAGTGGATACATCAGCGTGGCGTGCTGGATATCGATGCTATGACCGATATCAGCAAGGTGCTCAGACAACGCCTCAAACAATGTACAGAGATTCGAATGCCAGCGGTTGTCGAGGACTATGCCTCGGACGATGGCAGTCACAAATGGATTATCGAAGTAGCCAGCGGCAGCAGGGTAGAGATGGTTTTCATCCCGGAGGCAGGCCGCGGCACATTGTGTGTCTCTTCCCAGGCCGGATGTTTGCTGGACTGTAGTTTCTGTGCGACGGGTAAACAGGGCTTTAACAGTAACTTAAGCTGTGCCGAAATCATCGGCCAGCTGTGGTGGGCCAACAAACAACTCGGCGCCTTCGTCGACGGTACAGAACGACAGGTTAGCAACGTGGTCATGATGGGAATGGGTGAGCCGCTGCTAAATTTCGACAATGTCATGGACGCAGTCAATATGATGATGGATGACTGCGCTTATGGATTATCCAAGCGCAAAGTTACCATCAGTACCTCCGGTGTCGTGCCGGCCATCGAGGCCATGCGCAATCACACCGATGCCTCCATCGCGATTTCTTTACACGCGCCTGAAGACGAATTGCGTAGCCAACTCATGCCGATAAACAGGAAATACCCCATCAGCGAGCTGCTGTGCGCCGTACGCGGCCACATGGAAAGCCTGCCAGACAAACGCGTACCGATCATAGAGTACACGCTTATCGCGGGAGTGAACGATCACCGGCAACATGCCCGGGATCTGGCGGTCTTGCTTGAACATTTTCCCTGTAAGATTAACCTGATTCCTTTTAATCCGTTTAGCGACTGTGATTATCGTCGCCCCAGTGGCTCAAGCGTGACTAATTTTCGCCAGATTCTACAAAAGGCAGGCTATACGGTGACAGTGCGTACAACCCGAGCCGACGATATTGGCGCTGCCTGCGGGCAATTGGTTGGGGATGTGGCTGATCAGACCAGCCGTAGTGACAGGCACAAGAGCAGGGCCGCAAAAGAGGCCGGAAAAGTCTCTGAGGCAGCTGGTAATCAGGCATCAGCTACTGATAATCTGGCGGTTGCGGCCGACAGACTATAGTGGAAGGGTGCCAATATATGTCTTTAATCACTTTAGAGCACGTAAGATTGACTGGCCTGCGAATGCCTCATCTATTGTGTGCATTTTTGCTTAGCTGCCTGATGTCGTCCTGTGTCACCACCACCACCGGTGGTTTCAATGTTGAAGCCTCAGAAGAACAGGCGCTGGAAGATTATATTCAGCTCGCCATTGCCTACTACGATACCAACGACCTGACCAGTGCCAGACGGCATGTAAATAACGCTCTGAATATCGATAATCGCAGCTCGGAAGCCTTTACCATGCTGGCGCTCATCATACAGCGTGAGGGCGACCTGGACCTGGCCGAGGAGAATTTTCAACGCGCCATCACCCTGGATCGGAACAATTCCCGGGCTCGTAATAACTACGCAGTTCTGCTGTTCAGCATGCAGCGCTATGGGGATGCCTACGAGCAACTGGAACGAGTCTCGGTAGATGCGAACTATGAAGGGCGCTCTTTTGCCTTCGAAAATCAAGACTTCGATGGCGCGAAAGATGTTTACCAACAGTATTTGACCACCGTCGATTTCTACAATATTCCCCATACACCGCGGGCGTTACTGGCGGGAATCCAGATAGAGGGCCACTTTCAGAATACCGAGCTGGTGGATAATTTTTCGCTAATCCTGTCAACCCTGTACCAGGATTCCCCTGAGTATGAAACCTACCAAAGGATAAGCGATGCAAACTGAGCAGCTTGCGGAACAGCTATCCGAAGCATCGGGTGATCAGGATGCCCGGCTCAGTGCTGGTGAGATACTACGCCAGGAAAGACTGCGGCGAGACTTGAATGAGAAAGAAGTCGCTGACCGTTTGCATATCACGATACATTATGTGCGTGCCCTGGAAGCCGACCAGTATGAAAAGTTACCTGCCGCCATCTTTGCGAAGGGCTATATAAAGAGTTATGCCCTGTTACTGGATCTGGATCCGGATGATGTATTGGACAGGTATGCCGAATTCACGAGCCAGCAGTTGGAACAGGAACAGGAAGCAAACCGGCAGCAAGTAAGGCACAACCGTGACAAGAACAGACCCTGGGTAATCGTCTCAGTAGTCGGATTTATTGGCAGCTTTAGTGCTTTATGGGCATACAATAATTTTTCCGTTGGTCCCGATAGCGACACGGCAACTCCAGCTGCCGCCATTAGTAGCCCTGCACCGCAGCCCGTACAGACTGCACCACCCATCCAGCCAAGAACCGAGCAAGCAGTGCTTACTGAGCCCGCTGAACCGGCAATAAATGAGGCTGCCGCAACTACCAATATCACAGCTGTGCCTGATCAGAATCTGGTAGTACCTGCGGGAGACACCAGGAACGGGCAGCAAGACCGCGTTATTCATATCGACAGCGTGGGTGAGGATATACTTCAAATCACTTTTATTGACGAAGGCTTTGTAGAGGTAAATGACGGTTCAAATAGGCGCATTCTCAGAGATGTGCAATCTAAAGGTGATATCGTTGAAATAACCGGGAGTGCTCCGTTCACGATTCTGCTGGAAAATGCGCCTTTCACCCGTTTAACTTTCAACGGCAATGAGATTGACGTCTCAGACAATATTCGCATCGACAATTCGGCTCGCCTGACAGTCGGCTTGTAATTGGCCCTGTTGGTTGAGAGCTCCTTCATGAACTCCAGGCAGACTATTATTCGTCGCAAAACTCGTCAGATCATGGTCGGCGATGTCGCCGTGGGCGGAGATGCTCCCATTTCAGTGCAGAGCATGACCAACACCGAAACAACGGATGTCGATGCTACTGTGCAGCAGATCGATCGACTGGTGACGGCGGGTGTGGATATTGTCAGGGTTTCCGTGCCTAGCATGGATGCCGCGGAAGCATTCAAACGCATCCGCAGCCGCGTAGCAGTACCGCTGGTAGCCGATATCCATTTCGACCATAGCATCGCACTCAAGGTGCTGGACTACGGCGTGGATTGCCTGCGTATTAACCCGGGAAACATCGGCAGCGAAGCACGTATACGAAGTGTAGTAGATAGCGCCAGGGATAAGAATATTCCGCTACGTATCGGGGTAAATGCTGGATCTCTCGGCAAGGCACTGCTTAGAAAATACACCGAGCCCAGTGCGGAAGCCATGGTGGAATCAGCATTAAACCAGATCGACATACTGGATAGACTCAATTTTCAGAATTTCAAGATTAGCCTGAAAGCTTCAGAAATATTCATGACCCTGGCAGCCTATCGCGGACTCGCTGAGCAGATTGAGCAACCTTTCCATCTGGGGATTACCGAAGCAGGCGGGCTACGCATGGGTACGGTGAAATCGGCCATCGGCTTGGGTGCCTTATTAATGGAGGGTATCGGTGACACGATTCGCGTATCGCTGGCTGCGGACCCGGTGGAAGAAGTCAAGGTAGGGTTCGATATCCTCAAGAGTCTGGGACTGCGTCATAAGGGTGTAAACCTGGTGGCCTGTCCCAGTTGCTCGCGCCAGAATTTTGACGTCATTGCAGTGATTAATGAACTGGAATCCCGCCTCGAAGACATCATCACACCCATCGACGTGGCAGTGATTGGCTGCATCGTTAACGGTCCCGGGGAAGCCAAGGTGGCAGAGATCGGCCTGACCGGTGCCAGCCCCAACAACCTGGCCTATGTGGAAGGAATACCCGATCACAAGATCAACAACGAAAACCTGGTGAACGAACTCGAAGAAATGATTCGGCAGCGCGTAGCGGCGAAACAGCTTGAGGAAGAGGATCTCATCGCCTCGGGTTAGTAAATCCAAGCAGGCATCTAGAACATGGCGAAACTACAAGCAATCCGTGGAATGAATGACATACTTCCCGAACAGTCTCTGAGCTGGCGGTACCTGGAGAGAATTTTCCAGGGAGTTGTCAGAAGATTCGGCTATCAGGAGATTCGTTTTCCAGTGCTCGAGCAGACCGAATTGTTCAAGCGTTCCATCGGTGAGCTTACCGACATCGTCGAGAAAGAAATGTACAGCTTCGACGACCGCAATGGCGACAACCTGAGTCTGCGTCCCGAGGGCACTGCCGGTTGTGTAAGAGCGGCAGATCAGCACGGACTGCTCTATAACCAGCAACAACGCCTCTGGTACGCCGGACCGATGTTTCGCCACGAACGACCGCAGCAGGGACGCTATCGGCAATTCCATCAATTCGGAGTGGAAGCCTTCGGCATGGCGGGACCGGACATCGATGCCGAAATCCTGCAACTTGCCGCCAGCCTCTGGGAAGAGCTGGGCCTGACAGACTACCTGTCACTGGAGATCAATAATATTGGCAACCCCGAAGATCGCCAACGCTATGCTGCCGAGCTCACTGTGTTTCTTCAGTCCAGGGCCGAACAACTGGATGATGACGCACGCAAGCGCATGCACAGCAATCCACTGCGCGTGCTGGATTCCAAGAATCCGGCAGTGCAGGAAGCCTTACAGGGCTGCCCACAGCTCGGGGACTTTGTGAGTAGTGAGAGCGTCGCGCACTACCAACAATTGCAGGCAATACTCGAGGCAGCGGAGATCGCCTTCACTGAGAATCCACGCCTGGTGCGAGGGTTGGACTACTACAACTACTGCGTCTACGAGTGGACTACCGATACACTGGGAGCCCAGGGGGCCGTATGCGGCGGTGGCCGTTACGATGGCCTGGTAGAAATGCTGGGCGGCAAGCCAACCCTGGCTGCCGGTTTCGCCATCGGCATCGAGCGGCTGGTGTTAATGCTTGAATCCCTGAATAAAATTCCTGATTCGGCGTTACACCCCCTGGATGTTTACCTGTTAGTGGTGGGCGATAAGTTGGCAGCCCAGGGTTTGCAAATAGCCCAACAAATCCGCTCCCATTACCCGCAATTGGGCGTAGTTGCCCACTGCGGGGGTGGCAAATATAAGCGCCAGCTAAAGCGGGCATTCAGCGGAGGTGCACGCCTGGCAGTGGTCCTGGAGCGTGATGATGAGGGATCAGATCCCCTTAAGAGCGTGAAAATCCGCCGTCTGGACGACTCTGCCGAATCGGAAACCATCCGGATCGACGAAATAATCCCTAAACTGGGCGAATTTCTCTAAATTTCAGGGTGCCGGAGCGCGATATTCGTGCCTGAAGCGCCACAAACGGGTAAAATTAGCGCCGCATTCTGGAACCATCCCCAAAGATACCAGATCGGAATTACGTACTAATTATAGGAGCAGGTCGTGGCGATAAACGCTGCAGAAGAAGAGACTCTAGAAGCCCTCAAGAAATGGTGGGACGAAAACGGTAAACAACTGCTGCTGTTAGCGGTGGTCGTGGTTGGTGGCTACAGCGGTTGGTTACTGTGGCAGAATTCCCAGGCAGCCACTGCCGAAGCCGCATCGGATCTGTACGAAGAGATTCTAACGCTGGCAGTCAATGAACCCGGCATCGATGTCACCGAGGCGGAACGAAGCAGCATTCTGGGACTGTCTGAGCAACTTCGATCTGACTATCCAGATTCGGTGTATGCTCTATTCGGTGCCCTGTTTGCAGCACAGCAATCAGTGGCCAGCAATGATCTGGACGGGGCTGAACAATCCCTGCAATGGATTCTCGATAATCAGCCGGATGGCTTATTTCAACAGACCGACGAGGGCCTGGTGCTGGCGACTAATTTGCGCATGGGCAGAGTCATTCTGGCCAAAGGCGATCCCGAGCGTGCGCTAGCGCTGGTAAACGCTATCAATCCCAGCTCTTTCGAAGCCGGGTTCGCTGAACTGCGAGGAGATATCTATGTCGCCATGGGACGCATCGTGGATGCGCGGGATGCCTATATAGCTGCTCAACAGGCCGGTTCCAATAGTGACGGATTGCGCATGAAGCTTGACGATTTGTCGGATTCAATTTAAGTAATCACAGGTAAACAGGCATGCATCTTGAGCAAATCATTTACCCCAGCTGGACCGGATCTCCGGTAAGAACAACGGTGCTTTGCCTGTTGCTACTCAGCCTTAATGCCTGCAGCTCTTTCAGTTGGAATCCCATGAACTGGTTCAGCGATGATGAGGTAAACCCTCCGGCTGAATTGCAGGATATCCAGACGGAAGTGAACCTGCGTAGGGACTGGAGCGTGAATGTCGGCAATGGGCAGGGTGATGCCTACACTGAAATTACACCCACCATAAATGGTGGGATGATCTTTGCGGCCAGTGAAAACGGCAATATTGTCGCAATCGAAGTCAGTACTGGTAATACACTCTGGCGCAATCGATTAGACACCGCTATTACCGGTGGAGTTGGAGCCGGTGAGGGTGTGGTAATGGTTGGCACTGAAGAGGCTGAAATCGTAGCTCTCGACCAGGCGACTGGTGAAATCGTCTGGCAGACTCCAGTGTCCAGCGAAGTATTGAGTCAACCACAAACCAACGGGGATGTGGTGGTTGCACAAACGGTAGATGGCAAGCTACTCGCCCTGGACCGAGAGACCGGAGAGCAACGCTGGATCTATGAGACCAATTTACCTGCCTTGACATTACGTGGCACCAGCAGGCCGGTAATTACTGACACTGGCGAAGTGATCGCAGGATTCAGTAATGGCACACTGGTTTCTGTCGCTGCAACAGATGGTGTGTGGCGTTGGGAGGAACGCGTGGCGGTACCTGAAGGGCAATACGATATTGATCGCGTAATCGATGTAGACGGTGACCTGTTGCTGGATGGCAATCGGGTGCTCGCCACCAGCTATCAGGGTAACTTGATGGCTTTCGATATAGCCACCGGGCGAATTGTTTGGGGAATGGAGGCATCCAGTTATCACGGTATGGATCAGGGTTTTGGCAATATCTACTACAGCGATGACAGAAGCCATCTCGTTGCCGTAAGGGATAACAGCAACGATGTAGTTTGGGAAAATGAAGATTTGCAGTATCGAGCCATTACCGCTCCGACTACTATCAACAACTATGTTGCCGTGGCAGATTTCGAAGGTTACCTGCATCTGATTTCCCAGATTGATGGTCGCATCGTTGGGCGTACTCGAATAGACGACGATGGGGTCAGGGCTAATCTTTTAACTTTAAATGATAAGCTGTATGTTTATGGTAACAGTGGCCGCTTAACTGCATTAACCCTGCAGTAGTTTTCAAGCTCAGACTCTAGATTGTCGCATCTTTGTTACAGGTATCACCATGAGGCCAGTCATCGCCCTCGTTGGACGTCCCAACGTTGGCAAATCAACCCTTTTTAACCGCCTGACTCGCAGCCGTGACGCGATTGTTGCAAATATGCCCGGGCTTACTCGCGACCGACAGTACGGCGAAGGCAGCAGCGAAGGTAAATCTTTTATCGCCATCGATACCGGTGGTATCACCGGGTACGAAGATGGCATCGATGCCGAGATGGCTTCCCAGTCTCTACAGGCGATCGATGAAGCCACTATCTGCCTGTTCCTCGTCGATGCGCGCGAGGGATTGACACCGGATGACAACAGAATCCTCGATTATCTCCGCAAGCACAACAAGCACAGCTATCTGCTGGTGAACAAGATCGATGGGTCTGACCCCAACGAGGCCATGGCAGAGTTCTTTGCGCTTGGAATGAAAGACGTGTTTCCTATTACTGCCACTCAGGGGCGCGGTGTCAGGAGCATGCTGACGGCGGTCTTGGGCGAGGCTGAAACAGATCTCCAGGCAACTGAAGAAGATGTCGAAGTAGAGGGCATCAAGATAGCTATGGCAGGCAGGCCTAACGTAGGTAAATCTACGCTGGTTAATCGAATGCTCGGTGAGGACCGTGTTGTAGTTTACGACCGGCCAGGCACCACGCGGGATAGCGTGTACATTCCATTCGAGAGGCGCGGCAAGAAGTACACCTTGATCGATACGGCTGGCATCAGGAGACGGGG
>DMJN01000246.1 GCA_003451715.1 Gammaproteobacteria bacterium
CTCCAGCATGCCCTGGTTCAAGGCCCGCGATATCTCTTTCCTCGGCGGCGATGCCGCCAGCGATGTAGTGCCCTCACAGATCGAGGGTGTGGGTCTGCCGATCCACTTGCTGACGATCACGGCAATGGGTGTGGATCTATTCGATAACCAGGACCTGGAAGCCGTCGCCGAGACTGCCGCTAGGCTGAATCGATGGGAGTTCATGTTGGTCGCAGCACCCCTGGCAGTAGAAGGCGGCACCGGTTCTCCGGTTAATGTGCTGGCGATTTTCTAAGGGAGCTATAGGGTCAGGTCTTTCTTGTTAGCACGTCCACTATCAGCAATTGACAGATGCTAACGAGAAAGACCTGACCGCGACTCCCTGCGATCCAGCCACTGAGCAAGTCAAGCGGAACTACCTCACCAGCTCCCGAATGCGCGCCACCGCCACTTCGACCTTGCCGTCAATGAACTGTCGGCCCAGCTCAGCAGATGCGACTGCGGCAATATCATCCTCGAGCCGTTCCGGGCGAATCCATCTGTTATCGGAAGCGATTGCCATCATCTCCGACGCATCGTCAATCGGTGTCGTACGATTGGTCGGTACGTCTAGTGCCGACAGGATCTCACGCATCCGGTTCTCCCCCTCTTCGTAGACTGGAATGAAGAACACGCGGCCACCCTTCGACCGCCACTCTGCATCCATGGCGGTCGCGACCTCTCTGATCACTTCCTGGGTTTCACCATGATCGCCCAGCATGACGACGTCGGTAAAACCGACGGCCAATGCACTTACCGCAACATCACGTGAAACCGCCGCCAGCGTCTCACTCGACACGCTGATAGTCCCGGCGAAGCGCATGTGCCCGGTCTTCTCGATCGGGTCGCCGGCCGGGGCGTAGGGATTGGGTGGATATGCAAGCGCATTGCCAAGTGTCTCGGCGACTCGTCGGGCGAGGCGTGTTGCAAGTAGATTGTGTTTGCCAAGTACCACCGCCGGGCCGCTCTGATGGGTTCCGCCAACATAATAGATGGCTGTAGTCTTGCCGTCGTCGATCGCTGCCTGAACTTCGGTTGTTGTCAAATCGTCAATCATCACAGACATTGTCTGAGCTGTAGCGATACCAGCTACATTTAATAGAGTGCTGCCAAAAATCAAGACTGCTATGAACTTTCTTGGTTTATTCATCTTCGCCTCGCTTTGTTGTTGTATCGTTGAAACGGATTTTTGGAATACTTAATGTAAGGGTAGAATTTTCTGCGGAGTGCATTCATCATTCCAACCTCCATCTGCGTGAGAGTATAGGTAGAACAAACGCTTTGACCGAGTTACGGCTCATCTCGGTGAGTTGTATAACTTATCACCAAACTCCCTATTGTTAAAACTCCATCCGCATACCAATCTCAAGCGCTCGGCCCGGCGCTGGGGCGTAGTCTTTGAGCAGGGAACTATGGTGCCTGACAGCTTCATCCAGCAAATTGATTCCTCTGACAAACAATAGACCTGAAAGGGAATCTGATTGCAGATGATAGTCGGCATGGAAATTGAGCAAACTATAACCCTTAGAGGAGCTCTCGTTCGCACCGAGATCGGATTGCTCCTCTACCTCTGACCAGCGCATTTTTATTTGCCAATCCAGATGTGAGTGACGCCATTCCACTCCGTAACGAAACCCCGGAATGCGCGGCACATTACCGTGACTGTCAAATTCAGCATCTACATAGTCACTAAAAAATGTAAGGTCTGCAAGGTGGTCGCCAGTTTGATACAACGGGATGTTTAGCTCGACCTCGAAACCATGAAACACGGCGTCGTCAGTCAGGTAGCGAGATATTTCCACATCATCCTGAAAGCGGTCTGTGTCGAACAGGTATAAGTAGTCAGAAATATCATTGTAGAAATAACTTATCTCACCGGTTACGAAACCCATGTGCTTACGCGCGCCTACTTCGATATTGGTTGACTTTTCTTTCCCAGCATCAGGATTACCAATTTCGAAACGTTGTGTCGCAGCATGTTGCACCAGCAAATCCGTAGGTAGCTCTGTACAACTTGTACTTATATTTGAGTAGAGTTCTTCAACTGTCCCAGAGCGCTGTGAATGGGAAAGTGAGAAGAGTAGATTGGTTCGCTCTGTAATGCGCCATATGGCCGAGCCACTGCCGCTATAACTCGTGCTTGATTTTCTACAACTGCCTTGATTTTGCTCTAGTTCCCGATGTTCTGCTCTAATCCCAAGTTCGTAGAGGGTGCTGTCTGTATCTATGCTGTAAATCGAAAAGAGTGCTGTGCTGTCGATGTCAGTTTCGGGAATAAACGCCTCTTCACCAGTTGCTTCGAATTTACGCCGTGAAAAATGTAAGCCAACAATGCTGTCATGGTTCTCAGGCATATTCAGGTGAAAAGAAAACCGCCCTTCCAATCCATCTTGCTCAAACACAGTGCCTACCTCACCACTGGCTTCAATTTCAGCATGTTCATAGTCTACTACGCTAACGCGGCCATGAACTTCCTGGAACCAGCCAGCCAGAGGAACTGCCAATTCAAAATCAAATCGGTCTTGTTCCATTACTATACGAACATCTTCATGAACATGTTCGTGGGCTTCTTCCAACTCCTCGTCATGGTCTTCGTCTTCGTGATGTACGGATGGAACGGGTGGAATGCCGTAATCATTTTCCAATCGGTTGAATGAGAAACCCAGGTAGCCTTCATCCAATATCCGAGAAGCTCCCAGTGTTTTCACTGTAGCGCGTGCATCACTGTTAGCAATTCGACCGCGGGTTTCCAAGAATTCACTGGTGGCGTCTTCGTCGGTGAAGTCTACAACTTCTGGATTGATAGCGTACTTAGGTATTTCAACATCATTACTGTCACGGTAAATGCCATCCGCGTGCCAGGCGAACTGCCCAATCGCGCCCTCCATTTTCAGAACGCTCACTTGCTGGTCGGATGCGCTGTTGTTGCGAGTTTCAAATAAGCCGCTTATAACATTCGGTAGTTGAGTAGGTATACGGTTGTCAATTACATTCACGACCCCACCAATAGCGCCGTTGCCATAGAGCAGAGTAGAAGGGCCACGAAGTACTTCAATACGATCAGCCAGGGCGGGTTCTAGACTATTGGTATGGTCTGCACTAATCGCTGAAGCGTCAATATTACCCACACCCCCCTGCAGAACCTGAACACGATTAGCAGTTTGTCCACGTATAACCGGTGCGCCAACATTAACGCCAAAGGAGGCAATATTTACGCCTACCTCGTTCTGCAATGTGTCGCCCAGGGTCGTGCCAACTTTCTCGCGCAATTCTTCTCCCGTAAGAATATTGACGGGCAATGCGGTTTCCGCACGACTTCGATGAAAAGAAGAAGTAACAATAATTTCTTCGATAGCCGCATCGGAGTGTTCCAACTCTGATGTATTTACCTGGGCATCATTTTCCGCAGCGCTAACACCTTGAGCACTCAACAAGATGTAGCTCGCATATCCTGCGGATACCGCGAAAGTATTGATGATCTTCATTCTACTCTCTTACTCGATTAGCGGGGATTAATCCGACCCAAACATACAAACAGCAATGCATGTTCAAGGGAGAAATTCGATTAGGTCAAACTACTTAACTGTAAGAGGGGGTGCGCGGGCTTTCTTGGAAAGGTAAGCAAGATAGTGACGTGATTGAATAGTCTCAGGGACCAGTTCTGACCGCTTAGTTAATTCAATACCAAGTTCAGAAGAAACAACGGCATCTTCACTGGAATTAAGTTTTAGACAAAATTCACACTCGGCTTGCCGTTGGGGTTTGTCGTCGTGGGTATGAATTAATGTGGCGCCTTGGGCGGCGACAAGTACAAAGCATAGCAGCGATACAATTATCGATTCTTTTAGTGAGTCTGGCGCCCGGTTGCTGGCTATGAGTCTTGTAGCTGCTTGCATAATTGCCAACTTTATAAGTTTCAGGGCAAAAAAACTAGAAATTTGAGGAAAAATTAGTGCCAGGGGTGGTCTCCGGCCATGAAGGCGTACACCTCAACAGAGATAGGCGAATACAGGCAACCTGCTGTATTATAGTATAGGAAGTTAATAACAAAGAGTCGTTAATTCTGCCACTAGCTGGAGTAACAATAATGATCCCGAATCTCTTACCCTCTCTTGTAATAAGACAGTTTGTTACTTCTTCTATGGCGTTGTTGTCAGCCATCGCCCTACTTTCCGGCCCTGCAGGAGCGCAGACGGTATCAAGCGATGGTGAAAACTGGCGAGTGCCACTGACGTCCGACGGCCACCCGGACTTACAGGGAAACTGGACCAATGCGACCTTAACGCCGATGGAACGCCCTGATAACCTGGGGCCAGTGCTGACACAGGAGCAGGTCGTCGCGCTCGAATCGGGGCACGCGGATTCCGTAGCGCTACGCTCTGAACCCAGCGATTCAAATCGCCCACTTCCACCCGGTGGTGATGATCCGGTGTGCATCGATGGCGCCACTACATGCTACGACGAAGTCTGGCGCGAGCCGGGCAATCGAGTCGCTAGGGTGCTTGGTGAGCCGAGAAGCTCGTTGGTTACCAGCCCGGCAGACGGGCGTGTACCGGCCCTCACGGCTGCTACCCTTGACCTGATCGAGGAGTTAAACCTCGAGCAACGCGGGTTCGGCCCTTATGATCATCCCGAACTGCGGCCGTTGGCTGAACGCTGCATCGTTTCCTTCGAATCCAGTGCCGGCCCACCGATGGTCCCCAACTATTGGTACAACAACAACTACACCATTGTGCAGACCCCGGAGTATGTGATGATCATGGCGGAGATGGTGCACGATGTCCGGATCATCCGGCTCGGTGAGCCCAGACCATTAGGAGAGGCAATTCGCCCGTGGTTCGGTGATTCATGGGGTAAGTGGGAAGGAAACACCCTCGTTGTGGAAACTACCAATATGAATCCCAAATTCGCTTTTCGCGAAGTTCCCGGTTCTGATGATGGGAAGGTTATCGAGCGTTTCACGAGAGTGGATGAAGACACTATCCTGTACGAGTTCATGATCGACGATCCTACGAACTACACCAGCGCCTGGGGTGGTCAGATTCCGTTTGAGAAGTTCGGCGAACCCATCTACGAGTACGCCTGTCACGAAGGGAATTACGCTCTTGCTAATGTACTGAGTGGTGCCCGCTATCAGGAGCGTAGAGAAGAAAATTAGAAAGGGCCAGAGCTATTATTGATTCCGATGCCCGCTTTGACCGGGAGCGGGCAGATGGAAGATGAATTAACTTCCATTTTCAACATACGCTACTATCACCATTTTAGTGCGGATGCAGATTGCCTTCCTTTCTCATCATCAGCATACACTCCAATTATTCCCTTCATGAAAGCACCTGGGAAAACACCCTCATGCATTTCTCCGGGCAGTACTTCTAGATTGACTTTCAATTTTGGGCTAAATCGTCTTTGAATCGAGTTAAACAGAACATGTAAATCTGTAACTAAACTCATGCGTTCCTCTTCTTCTCCAACTGCAAAATAAGCCCGGGTTTCAAATGGGTAAACGGTATCCCTGGTTGATTCCGCCGTTCTCATAATAGATCTGTCCATACGGGGGTAAGTGAAATCATCCCACCAGATTGCGGGACTTATTATCAGGTACCTGTTGAACATTCCTGGTCTAGTCAGCAATGCATGTGCCGCAGCCAAACCGCTCACCGATTTGCCAATTAATACGCGGTCTTGCTCATCTACTTCATATCTAGCTTCGATGAAAGGGATAATTTCATCTTGCACAACATCAAGAAAGGCATCCGCACCACCAGAATTCTCATAGTCAACAGGATTTGCTGCCAAAAAATGCTGATCATTGGGTGGAGCAAAAGTTGTAGGCGTATAATCTCGTGTGCGGTTCTCTTCTTTCCATCTGCCATCCGCCTCATCTTGATACCCTATGCCAATAAAATAGGCAGGAGGCACATATCGTAGAAATTCATAGTTGTAACTCATAGCTGCAGCAGGTGTGAATAATGCAAGAGGATCTAGAAAATAGAATGATGAAGGCTTCTCCCCTTCATTCAATGGCCCGATAGGAAGTCTCACATAAACTCTATATGCCACCGAATTTGAAGAAATTGGTAGATCAAAAACCTCTACCTTCCATGGGTATTCGAAATTGCTCGCCGTCAGGCTGTTTGCAAGCTCTTGCGCACGATTAGTTATTCCAGATGAGCGATCCGTTGTCTGAGAGAAAGACAGCTGAGGCATACAGAATATCGATAGGATTAAGCAAATAATGAAGAGAACTTTAGATTCATCTCTCGTGTATAGAAAGCTTTTCGGTCGGATTTCCATACTTTCCACCTTTTAGCAGTTGAAAATGATTAGACGCTCAAATTATCAACTAAGTTAATGAATTGTGGCACAAAAAATAGTTATTATTTGGATCAATATTTTTAGGCAACTATCCATCAGATCGAAAGAAAAACACCCCTAAAAATAGGCGTCGCAGCGACTTCCTTTCAAAGGACTCGCCGAGGAGCATTAGTATCCCGATGGGGAGCTGTAATGGTGTGGACTACAGCTCGGTCAGACGGGAGTGATGTTGCAGGAACACCGCTTCCAGAAGAGCAGCCTGTCACAGATTGAGACACTCTAAGGCATGGTTTCCCTTGAAAAATTTGACCAATTGGTTGAGCATTAGCCATGATCACTCTCTGAGGAGGATAGGCACAATGAGCTGCAAAACAACAAGACTTTTCGCGATTGTCTCTCTGCTATTGCTGACGGGTCAGGCCGTGGCCCAATCGAGTAGCGGCTGGGAGTTACCGCGCACCATCGATGGGCATCCCGATCTACAGGGTGTCTGGGAAAACAATTCCATTACTCCCGTGGAACGGCCCGAGGTGTTCGGCGATAAGGAATATCTGACCGACGAAGACGTTGAGTTTCTGCAGCGCCGCATTCTGGAGATCGAGGCGGCCGGTGCCGATGCGCTGTTCGGCGAAGGGGTGTTACAGGCGGCCTTCAGCGGCGAGATCAATTCCTACGATCCCACTACTGGCAACTATGACTCCCAGTGGATGGTGGAACGCACCATCCACCGCAGAACTTCGCAAATTATCGACCCACCCGATGGTCAGTATCCACCGCGCACAGAAGCTGCGATTGCCAACTTCCGCGTCCTGGCACAACGCCGGGAAGATCACCCCGCCGATTCCTGGACGGATCGCCCGCTGGGCGAGCGCTGCCTGTCATTCGGAGCGCCTCGGCTGGGTTCCGGCTACAACAGCTACTGGCAGATCGTGCAATCAGAAAACACCGTAGCAATCGTGCAGGAAATGGCCCATGACGTACGCATTGTGCCGATAGTGGAGAAACCTCATTTAAACGAGAGCGTGAAGCTCTGGCACGGCGATTCCCGTGGCTGGTGGGAAGGCGACACGCTGGTCATCGAGACTACCAACTATTCCGATGCCAGTAGCTCCGGGCCGGATACCGATAAGAAGGTCAATGTCGAACGGCTGACTCGAACCGGCGAGCACGCGCTGCAGTATCAGTTTACCTCCCATGATCCCGGTTCCTACACGGCGCCTTATACCCGTGAG
>DMJN01000016.1 GCA_003451715.1 Gammaproteobacteria bacterium
TCCGTACTCAAAGCCGGTGTAGAGATTGAAGTACTGCATCCACAACGCCGTATCTACACCGCCAGCGGCACGCCTTCGACCGAGATGGCCATCGATGCAGGCATACTGAGAGACCTCTTCATAACGCTCGGGGAAGAGAAGCAGGCAGGCGCCTGGTCGATGACCATCTACGTTAAACCTTTTATCCAGTGGATCTGGTTGGGCACTATTTTCATGGTATTCGGCGGTACACTCGCAGCCGGCGACAAGCGCTACCGCCGTCTGCGGCAACGACGATCTGAGCGAGCCGGGCAACGAGTCGCTGCGGATTTGCAGCCGGCTTCCTGAGGGTGAAACATGACTAGACTAAAATTTTTCTTACCGGTTATCCTGTTCATGGGATTGGCACTCCTGTTATGGCGAGGGCTCTATCTCGACCCCAAGGAATTACCATCCGTGTTGATTGACAAACCCATGCCAGCGTTTGCGCTTACTACGGTGGACGACGAGTCAGTAAGCAATGCAGACTTGCCGGAGCAAATTTTCCTGTTGAATGTCTGGGGTAGTTACTGCCTGCCTTGTCTGATCGAACACCCGACCCTGATGCGCTTATCCGAAGAAGGGGAAATCCCGGTGGTAGGGGTGAACTACCGCGATGAACAGGATCTTGCGCTGGATTGGCTGGATGAAAACGGCAATCCATTTGCCTTCAGTATCCTCGATGAACTCGGACGCTTCGGAATCGATCTCGGCGTATACGGCGCGCCGGAAACCTATCTGGTAGATGCAGAGGGAGTGATTCGCTACCGCCACGTGAGTGTGTTGGATGAGACGGTCTGGG
The DNA here is from genome assembly GCA_003451715.1 of Gammaproteobacteria bacterium. Lineage (GTDB taxonomy): Bacteria > Pseudomonadota > Gammaproteobacteria > Pseudomonadales > Pseudohongiellaceae > UBA9145. The sequence continues at coordinate 821 of DMJN01000016.1, forward strand.
CACAGGATTTTCTACCGGCGATCGCCGAGCTCAGAGCAGAATCCGGTCGCTAGAGTGAATTTTATGGAGATCGCCGCCGCTTTGAAAAAGGCACTCGTGTTATCACTAACACTGCTGGTGTTGGGGCTATCGGCGCAGGTGTCAGCACAAGTCGATACATTTCAATTCGACACGGACGAACAACAACAGCGCTTTCGGCGCCTGTCTGACGAATTGCGTTGCCCCATGTGTCAAAACACCAATCTTACCGGCTCATCAGGTGGAACGGCAGAGGACCTGCGCCGTGAGATACATCGCATGATTATGGAAGGAATGACGGACCAGGATATCGAGCAGTTCATGTTCGACCGCTATGGCGATTTCATATTTTATCGACCCAGACTGCGGGCCGAGACCGTGCTGCTCTGGTTCGGACCCTTGATCTTTCTGATTATTGGCGGCTTCGTCGCTTATAGAATTTTTCGCCGCGCCAGGACTCTGGGTGAGAAGCCTATAACGCTGGATGAGTCCGAGCAGGAGCGACTCAGAGCGCTGCTGGGAAACAAACAGAAACCTTAATTTGTGAGGACTCATTATCTTGTTCTGGCTTTTAACAGTATGCCTCTTCGTTCTGGCTTCGCTATTTATCCTCGTTCCCTTGTGGTTACGCAGCTCCGCCGATTCCTTTGAATCGGAAGAGCTGAGAAAGAGGGCTAACATTGCCCTGTTTCATGAGCGCAACAATGAACTCGAGGTTGAGCTCTCAACGGGTAACATCGATCAGGGTCAGTTTGAATCGCTGGTACTGGAATTGCAGCAGAGCCTGCTGGCGGATGTCTCTGAAAGTGATTCGAAAGTTGCCGGGCAGGACAGTCCTGCAAAGCCAGACAGGAAATCCAGAAAGCAAAAACCCGATAGAGCAAAGGGCAGGGCCAGGGATCCAAGCTTCGTAATACCCATACTGCTGGGAATCATCATCATACCGCTTGTTGCCTACGGCCTCTACGGCGAGTGGGGCTATATTGACGATGTGGAGCTCATGGGTCTATTTCAGCGTACCGTCGACAACGTCGATGATGCCGGTGAAGCACAGGCTTTGATCATTAGCCTCGGAGAGATTGTGCGGGGCGATGAGGAGGATGACGAGCCTAGACCCTGGGCCTGGTATTTCCTCGCCGAGAATTTTGCCAATCTGGGCATGTTTGCCGAGGCAGAGATTGCCTACGAGCGATCGGCAGCACAGCTGGATGGAATGCCGGAGAAAGCGTTGGTGCTGGGCAGGGTTGCCATGGCGAAATACATCAACGCCGGACTCGCATTCACTCCAGAGATCCTGGAAGTGATCGAACAGGCCAGGGCGATCAATCCAAATGAGCTATCCATATTGCAGCTGTTAGCTTCAGATGCGGTTGAACGGGAAGACTATGAAGCAGCGATTGAGTATTGGAGGCTCTTGATTCAGGCTAATCCTAATTCACAACAAGCACAAACGTTGAGAGCGAATATCGCGGCAGCCCAGCAGTTACTGGTACAACAAAATACTGTTGCTGTCGATGGTCAGCCAGTAATCAATGTTAACCTGGCTCTCGCCGAAAACTTGCAACTAGATGGTGAACTTAGAGTATTTATCGCTGCTCATAATGCAGCCCGTGAGGGAATGCCACCACTTGCGGCGGTTGCTCTGACCGTGTCCCAGTTGCCAGCCAGTATCCAGCTTGACAACTCTTCTGTCATGGGCTCGTCTAATTTATTCTCTGCCGAAAGTGTCTATGTATCAGCGTTGGTCTCCAATGCTGGTGTCGCTTCGCCTCAGTCGGGAGATTATCGAGTTGTCTCAGAGAGTTTTACACACAACGGTGAGCCAACCACAATCGAGTTGGTGATTGCCGAACAGGTTCCCTGAATATTCATCCTTGCCCGTTTTTAATGCTTTCTGGTTGACTAGAGTCCCTTATGTACTGGACGGAATTCCTAACAATTGCTATCGCGCATCTTTTTGCAGTTGCCTCTCCGGGGCCTGACTTTGCAGTAGTTACAAGACAATGTGTGACAGGTGGCACTAAAGCTGGGTTGTGGACGAGCTTTGGCGTAGGCACGGGAATACTGCTGCATGTAGCCTATTGTATACTCGGGGTGGCTCTTATTTTGTCCCAGTCGCCAGCATTGTTTAATACGATGAAATACCTTGCATCGGCCTACATATTGTATCTCGGTGTGCAGTCCATTCGCCGTTCGATGCGCGTCGTGGGGCAAGCCAGTGCAGCCGCTATTGAGGTAAATGTGCAACCCGGAAAGGCATTCGTGTTGGGATTTCTTACTAATGGCTTGAATCCCAAGGCGACGCTGTTCTTCCTGGCGTTGTTCACTGTGGTCATAAGTTCCAGTACGCCGATAGCTATACAAATGATGTATGGCATCTACCTGGCAATTGCAACGTTCGCCTGGTTCGCCATGTTGTCAAAAATATTTGGCAGGCAAAGCGTGCGTGACTGGTTACTGAGCGCGGGTGTCTGGTTCGAGCGCGCCATGGGCTTCATATTAATTCTGCTGGCCCTGCAGATTACCGTGAATACCTGATGAGAGCTTGACGCCAGACAGGATGTTGCCTGATGCCGGTGTATCAGCAGGGCAAATACGCTATAGTAGCCAGCCCAAGCAATTGAAGATGCTCTAGTTTTTCAATGAATTCGCGACAGAAACCACTAGTGAAATCGACTGACAACAAACCTTTGCTGATTGACAGGTTCGGACGCCAGGTTGACTACATTCGCCTGTCGGTTACCGATCGTTGCGATTTTCGCTGTGTCTACTGTATGACCGAAGACATGACTTTTCTGCCACGCAAGCAGATTCTGTCTTTGGAAGAGTTGGAACAGGTGGCCAGGGCCTTTACTGAACTGGGGGTGAAGAAGATTCGCCTGACCGGCGGAGAACCCCTGGTACGTAACGACGTCATGTCGTTGATTGAAAAGCTTGGCAAATTGCCAGGCCTACAGGAATTGCTATTGACCACCAATGGTGCCCAACTGGATCACTACGCAGCCCCCTTGAAAGCCGCCGGCGTTCATCGCATCAATATAAGCATAGACAGCCTCGACGCAGACAGGTTCGAGCGCATCTCGCGGGTGGGCAAGTTAGACAGCGTACTGGCCGGTATTGACGCGGCCATAGCCGAAGGCTTCGATGGCATCAGATTGAATGCTGTGATTATGCGCGGCTACAACGAAGACGAAGTCTTGCCGTTGACAGATTATGCCGTAGAGCGGGGTATCGATATTGCGTTCATCGAGGAGATGCCCTTGGGAGAAGCGTCGGATCATACCCGGGAAGAGACGACCTGCAGTAATGCCTGGGTGAGAAGCGTTCTCGAGGAGAAATATGCACTGCTGGACAGCGCTGAAAAAACCGCTGGCCCGTCACGCTATTCTCAAGTGCCTGGTCATCGGAGCCGCTTCGGCTTTATCTCACCTATTAGCCATAATTTCTGTGAAGACTGTAACCGGGTACGGGTCACCGTGGAAGGCCGGTTGTTGCTGTGTCTTGGCAACGAGCAATCCGTCGACTTAAAGGCAGTACTGCGGGGCAGGAATGCCACTCACGAGGACCTGAAACAAAGCATAATCGCTGCCATGGACCTCAAGCCGGAACGCCATTATTTCTATGACAAGGAACACGCTCAACCGGTTCGCCTCATGAATACCACTGGAGGATAGCGCTCAATGAGTTTTGGAACCCCCCTGACAATAGCCGTGGTGTCGGTATCGGATACTCGAACAGAAGAGACTGATAAATCGGGCACGATACTGGTTACCTGCCTGGCCGAAGCAGGTCATCGGCTGCATTGCAAGGACATCGTTAAAGACGATGTCTATGAGTTGCGTGCGCTGGTCTCATCACATATTGCCAATCCTGCCGTACACGCCGTGCTGATGACCGGAGGCACTGGCTTTACCGAGCGTGATAATACCTTCAAGGCAATCAAGCCCTTGTTTGATGTGGATATCGGTGGATTCGGCGAACTGTTTCGGCAGATCTCCTTCGAGGAAATTGGAACCGCCACCATCCAATCCCGCGCATTCGCAGGCCTTGCCAACAATACCGTTGTGTTTTGCCTGCCGGGTTCACCTGGCGCCTGCCGGACCGGGTGGCACAAGATCATCGCAGAGCAGCTCGATAGCAATCACAAGCCCTGTAATTTTGCCGACAAATTGAAGCTCGGCT
>DMJN01000161.1 GCA_003451715.1 Gammaproteobacteria bacterium
TTTGTAAAGAGCCGCCTTGGCATGATGATGTTTCTCCAGTATGCCGTTTGGGGAATCTGGTTACCGGTACTGGCGACTTATTTACAATCAACTACTGCAGATGGCGGTTTAGGATTCACGTCCGGGCAGGTCGGCTGGATCCTGGGAGTAGCTGGTTCAATCGGAGCAGTGTCTGCTCCTTTCATAGCCGGGCAGTTTGCTGACCGCTATTTCTCCACTGAAAAATTTCTCGCAGTGCTTCTGGTAGCTGGTGGAATCGTCAAGCTGACACTCTCATATCAGGACTCGTTTACCGCCTGGCTTATCCTGGCAACCCTTTACAGTGTGCTTTATATGCCGACACTGTCGCTGACTAATTCGATGGCCTTTGCGCACCTCGATGATCCCGACAGCGAGTGGCCACGCATTCGAGTGCTGGGCACGATTGGCTGGATCGCGGCGAGCTGGTTATTTCCCATGATCTGGTTGCAGACAGACCTGGAGTTTCAAATTCTGCCACCTTTCTTTGTCGGCACCGAAGTGCTCGATGCGACAGCTAGACTGGCTGATACCCTAAAGGTGTCAGGAGTCCTTGCTATTTTGTATGCAGGTTTCTGTTTTCTACTCCCTCATACGCCCCCCAAGAAAGAAGCAGTGGAAAAACTGGCCTTCAAGAAAGCCTTCAGTTTGTTGTCACATCGATCCTTTGCCGTTCTAGTAGCGGCTAGCTTACCCATAGCAGTAATTCATCAAGTTTACTTCATGCAGACCGGCCCATTTTTTGAAAATCAGTTAGGGCTGTTGGTGACCTACATCGCTCCGGCGATGACTGTCGGCCAGTTTGCGGAGATTGGCTTCCTGGCATTGTTAGGAACATTCCTGGTTCGCCTCGGATTCAAATGGACGATTACCATCGGTGGCCTCGCCTATTTCGCCCGCTATGCGATCTGGGGCCTTATCAGTTTGGAGGATGCAGCAGGCCCGTCGGTGGATGCAGCGGGTCAATTTGTGTGGACCATGCCGTTAATGATTGGGGTATTCAGTCAGTTACTACATGGGCTGTGTTATGCCTGCTTCTTCGCGTCTGCATTTATGTATGTCGATCGTATCGCCGAAGCGGACATCCGCAATTCGGCGCAGACTGTATTTGGCATCATCATTCTGGGTATCGGTCCTATGTTAGCCGGTCCGTTCCTGGGCATCCTGGGCAGTGCCTTCGGAGAGGCCGGCGTGGTGACGGATTTTGCAGGTATGTGGTTTACCCTGGCGGCTCTGGCGTTGCTCACCACCGCTTTGATTGTGTTTGCCTTCGAGGATGAGACCGAAGGTGAGATAGCCTTACAGCCAACTTGAGGTAGAACTAAAAAAGGCTGCTGCCCAGTTGTCAGGTACTTTAAGCGTATTTATAAGAGGTCTCCGTTATGAAGCTTTACGATCTACCCCCTTCACCCAATGCCCGTCGCGTGCGAATTTTTATTGCGGAGAAGGGATTGGATATTCCGGTTGTTCCAGTAAATATGATGACCGGGGAAAACCAATCCGAAGAGTATCTGGCCAAAAATCCTCTGGGTAAGATGCCGCTGCTGGAATTAGATGGCGGCACCTGTATCGCCGAGTCAGCAGCAATCTGCCGTTACTTGGAAGAAATGAATCCCGAGCCTCCACTGTTGGGACGAGACCCATTGGATAAGGCGCTGGTCGACATGTGGCACCGCCGCATGGAGTTTGAACTGCTTATCCCCATGATTACTATCTTCGTCCATACCGGTGAAATGTGGAAAGATCGTGTCACTCAGATTCCCCAGCTGGCAGAGGTCACTGCGAAGAATGTGCAGGCGCGCATGGAATGGCTGAACCAGGAGTTGGAAGGAAAGGAGTTCATCGCCGGAGAAGATTACACGGTAGCCGATATTGCCGCACAGTGCGCCTTCGTCATGGGTAAGGCGGCCCTCGGTATACCTATTCCTGAAGGCCTGGATAAGTTGAATGATTGGTGGACGAGAGTATCAGCGCGTCCTACCGCCAGGGCGTGACAGAATCAAATGGATCAGGGGCGTTCGATTTGTTTCTTCTTTGGTGTTTCGTAGGAGAAAATCTAATGACACAAATCCTATGATTTGAAGGCGCCACTTACCGAATCACAGACACTTACAGAGTACAGAATAATGAATAATAGAGTGCATATAAGTCCAGTCGTTGTTCTTCTAAGCCTAGTCATTAATACTGCCATCGCTCAACAGGATGGCAGTCCGCCCAGAGGAATTATTCAACAATATGGCACAAACGCTGCCAGTTCGCTGCAATCTGTGACAGCTGACCCCGATTCCATTCCCTTGTTGCGTAGCTACTCGGCAGTCAGCGATGAAGTCTTGCAGAATCCTCCCGAATCCGACTGGATAACCTGGCGACGTACTTATGATAACCAGGGCAATTCACCGCTGGATGAAGTCAACAAGACAAACGTTAGTAATTTGCAATTGGCCTGGCATCAACCGGTGACTCCCGGTAACAACATGCCTACTCCGCTGGTACATGACGGCATCATGTTTCTGTACAGCGCCGGTGACGTGGTGCTGGCAATGGATGCCAGCAATGGAGAGTTGCTATGGCGCTACAGTCATGATGGTAGTGCCGTTACCAGCCACAAGTTTGGCATTGCACTGCATGAGAATAAGGTACTGGTGCCCACTTCGGATCTGCACATGGTGGCGCTGGATGCACGCTCCGGAAAAGTCATCTGGGATCATGCCATCGATACCAATGGCAACACCGGACATGCACTGCGCAGTGCGCCCACCATTGCCGGCGGGCAGGTTATCCAGGGCATGGCGGCGAGCCGGGTACCCGGGGGTGGTTTTATCATCGCCATCGATCTGCAGACCGGCGAGGAAACCTGGCGGTTTAACACGCTAGCCAGGCCCGGCGAGCCAGGCGGTAACACCTGGAACAATATTCCACTGGAAGAGCGACAAGGTGGCTCGGTATGGAATACCGGCAGCTATGACGCGGAACTGGATCTGGTCTTCTACGGTGTTTCGCCTACTTATAATACGGCGCCACTGCTCTATCCACTGGGTATGGAAGGCGTCAGCAACGATGCACTCTACACCAATGCCACCCTCGCCCTACGGCCAGCCACCGGCGAGCTGGTGTGGTATTACCAACATATCGCCAACGATCAATTCGATCTCGACTGGATCTTCGAGCGGTCTATAGTCGAGTTGGAAATCGAGGGCCAGGCGAGAAAGGTGGTTGTCACCGCCGGCAAGCCGGGCCTCTTCGATGCTCTTGATGCCGCGACAGGTCAATACTTGTTCTCGGTAGATCCCGGCATTCAGAACATCGTCAGCGCCATCGACCCGGTCACCGGGACCAAATACATCAATCCCGATGTGTTCCCCGACGCTGAAATGACCCGTACGGTCTGTCCGCTCTATCAGGGTGGACGCAACTGGCCCGCCAGCTCCATCGATAATGAATCCAAAATGCTGTTCGTGCCGATGTTCGAAGTGTGCATGGATACCCTGCTCAACGGTGAGGGTACCCTGCTCAGCAGTGGGCTGCGGATGGATGCCGTGCCTGTCCCGGGCAGCGATGGCAATTTTGGCAGGCTTCAGGCTATCGACCTGCAGCGACAGGAACTGGCCTGGCAGCACAGAGAACTAATCCCGCCGATCTCCGCGGCACTGGCCACGGCAGGTGGGCTGGTATTCGCCGGTTATCTCGATCATTCATTTAAGGCCTTCGATCAAGAGACCGGTGAGATTTTGTGGGAAACCGATCTCGACGCGATTCCTTCGTCATTTCCAATCAGCTATAGCGTCGACGGAAAACAATACATTGCCGTTGTGGCCGGGCAGCTGAACTTGCACACGGGAATCTGGCTTGGTCTGATGAATCAATTTACCGGCTTTGCCCCGGCGAATCCCGGCGCGGCGGCGCTGTGGGTGTTTGCTCTGTAACAGTGGTCTGATTGGAAATATACGCAGCTTGACGGCTTGATCTGCACAACAAAAGTAGACTCAAACCGTGTCAGGTTTTATTCTTCCCTAAACGGCGAGATCACAACTAGAGCCAGAACAATGCGTTCCCCCTACGATATTCCCCTGTTGCGGTTTATGTATGATGCTCGGCAACCGGCTGAAGAATTAGCTTACCGGGAACATTTCCTGGATAACGATATTCGGCAGCTGGCTGTTTCTTCTTATGCTGTCACACTGCTACTCATCGCGATGACAATGGTCGATTTGTCCCGGCTGGCCGATGAGCCTGTGCTTGTTAATGGCATCGGTATAAAGATTATTCTCTTGTTTACTGGACTGGGCGTGGCACGGATAGTTGCCATAAAGCGACAACCAAGGGTGATGGATCTGTGCGCATTGCTCTACACAGCCCTATTTGCCATAGGCCTTCTACTTACCTACGCCAGCAATGACTATTCGGGACTACGTATCACAGCCCTCACAGCCGTGTTCATCTACACCGCGCATTTTGCATTTCCGGTGTATGCGAGCTATCTGTTGCCAGCGATGACTATACTCATCGTCGGCGAAGCAGCAATGATCCTCATCCAGAACCGAGCAGATCTGGTACTGGATAGACCGGTAATACTGATCGTCGTCCTGTTTGCTCAATTTATGTCGATGCTTGCATCATCCTTACATCAGCGGGCGAGATACAGTATTTTTTCCGCCTTGAAGCAAGTCAAAACACGTTCAGGCTTTCTACCAATATGTGCGAGTTGCAAAAAAATTCGTAACGATGATGGTTACTACCAGCAGATAGAGCAGTACATCGCCGAGAACTCAGACGCTGAATTCACCCATGGCATCTGCCCGACCTGTGCAAAAGATCTCTACGGTGATCTCGGCAAGAGAAAATAGATAGGAAAGATAAAGGTAAATGGGGAGAGGTTTCATTTTCCGGTCGATCCTGTACTGGCTGACAGCAATCTCCCTGGAAGCTGATACCGCGCTACATTGCTGGTCATTATCCGGGACGGCAGTGGGGATAAGCCCTCTCTATCCACAGTTGACTTAGCGCTGACTAAGCCGCAGCATCGAAAAATCCCGAGAAGAGGAATCCAACATGATGAATCGCCGCCGTTTTCTCGCCACTGCCCGCACCACAATCGGCGCCACAGTGTTGGCTCATCCTCTGTTGTCATCGGCACAGTCCTACGACATGATCGTCAGGGGTGGCCGCGTGGTTGATCCGTCTCTCCATAAAGATAGTGTTGCCGACGTGGCGATCATCGATGGCCATATCGCTGCGGTGGCATCGAATATAGGTGCCGGTGCGGCGCAAGAGATCGATGCCACTGACAAGCTGGTGTTGCCGGGGCTGCTCGATATCCACGCCCACTACGCACAAGATGCTCAGGGACCTCACATTTGCCTGTCCGATGGCGTGACGGGTTGGGTGGATGCCGGTTCGGCGGGGGCTGACAATATCGATGACATCGTTGCCGTAGCCCGCTCGGCTCCGCAACCCGCACGAGTGCTGCTCAACATCGGTCGACAGGGCGTCATTCCCGCGGGCGACACGGCGGATCTGTCCCTGGCAGACGTGGAAGCCGCCAAAGCGGCGATTGCCCGGCACCGTGGTTATGTCATCGGTGTCAAGGCACGACTCACCGCTGGCGTTACCGCCAACGACACAGAAGTTCTGCGTCGTGCCCAGGAGGTGGCCTCCTATTTCAATCTGCCTGTCATGATTTACATCGGGCAATCTGCCACCCCCATGGGCGAGTTGGTGGCGTTGCTTAAACCCGGCGACATCGTCACCCACATGTTCGCACCCCCACCTAATGCCATCTTCGATGACGATGGCCACATCTTTCCAGAAATTCTTGAGGCGCGCCGCCGCGGCATCTGGTTCGATGTGGCCAACGGCCGGATTGACCACCTCAGATGGGATAGTTTCGATGCCATCATGGCAGCCGGCTTCTGGCCCGACACCACATCCACCGACGGGTTCTCTAACAGCCGTAGCGCACCCGGTGTAATCGATTTCCCCAACGTGATGTCAAAGCTGCTGAATTTTGGTGGCATGAGTCTGAGCGAGGTGGTGGCCTGTGGATCCTATAATGCTTCCTGTATTCACGCTTTTCTCAGGGATAAGGGAACCCTGAATGTGGGTGCCCCGGCAGATATTGCTATACTGGAACTGCGGCGGGGCTCCTTCGATTTTCTCGATAACTATGAGAATGTTCGAACCGGCGAATGGCGCCTGTTTCCATCCGACACAATTCTCGGTGGCAGGCGTGTACCACGAGTCTGAAGAATGTGTAGAAAAACTGTTCATGGCTACCTGACACCATAACACTCTTTATATAGATGATTATAAGCAACACAGACTACAGACGCTTGCTGCTAACACTTAGCGTATTCCTGCCGGCTGTTTACACCACCAGTGCACAGGAACTGGAGCCCCTCCGACCCCTTAGTAAAGTTCCCTATCAGCTCAATGCATTGCAGGACAGCTTCCTGGAATGGCCGGACACTACCAACGCCTATGCCTCTATCGACGGGCAGCGCATGCAGACTTATATTGTGGAACAGCAGGACATCTCGCGCCGCTATAGAGACACCGTCAATTCTCAATACTGGGGTCGAATCATTGGTGCTTCTTCGGACTGGGAAAGTGCCGAATGGCTCGAGCAAAAATACCGCGACCTGCAGCTGCAGGACATCTCGATCCAGCCATTCGACCTGACACCGCAATGGTTTCCACAATCTTGGTCAGTCAGCGTCATTGCGGTAGGCAGAGAATACAGTGTCGCCACTGCACATCCGTTTTACCGCTCCACAGGGACCGACACCAATGGTATTGAGCTTGAGTTGATCTATGTTGGTTTGGGTACGGAAGCCGACTTCGCAGGCCGAGATGTGGCCGGCAAGGCTGTGCTAATCTCCGACATGCTGGGATTACCGGAAGAGGGTGCACTGCTCAGGGCGAGCGAGAAGGGAGCCGCCGCCATTTTTAATGCACGCATGATGCCTGGAAATATGCGATACCAGGCATATCCGGTCGCCACCGACGTTCCGACCTTTACCCTGGGTAATGAAGATGGCATTGCTCTGCGCGAATTTATAGAGAGTGGCCTGGCACCTGAGTTAAAGATCAAGCTGGATATCGATATCGTATCTGGTCTTCAGACAGCGATGGTCTGGGGATCCCTTCCAGGCCAGACAGACGAAACAATCTATGTCATGGCTCATCGAGACGGATTCTTTGATGCCGCCGGTGACAACGCCTCTGGCGTGGCTTCCATGATTGAATTGGCTGAGTACTACGTAGGGATTCCTGCAGAGGAACGACGACGTACCCTGATCTTTATTGGATTGGACGGCCATCACAACAGCGGCCCTGGCTTCGGTGTAGGTAGAATGTGGCTGGCAGCGAATCATGAAAGCCTGTTCGATAAGACGGCATTGCTAATCAACGCGGAGCATCCTTCCACCGTCCAGACTATCGTCAGGCCACGTTATCTCAATCGAGACGAGGAAATAGTCTGGTCTAATTCCTATACTGCTTTTCACTGGTATGCCGGCGGTTCGACACGACCTGAACTGAATCAAATCGCTCTGAATGCCTTCCGGGAGTTTGGCATCAGCACCTACCTCGAGCCCAACCCGAGGGCTCCTGCAGGAGATCTGAGTCGTGTGTTTCAGTATGTCCCGGGGCTGACCACAACAGATTATTTCCACTATTTTCACAGCGAACTCGAGACAGTGGAAACCGTCCCATGGACTGGATTGCAAAATACAACAAAGGCCTATGCCAGGATTATCGACGAGGTGAATAAACTGGACCTGGACGTCCTGAAGAGACCGCCTGGCACAGGTCTGGACCAATAGCTTTGGGGATGAACAGGTTGACAATGAAAAACAGCTTTAGAAAATTGCTAGTCCTACTGTTAGCCTTGTCAGTTTACGCATGCAGCAGCTCGGCGCCGCCGCGTGAATCATCCCAGACTGCTGCAACGGATCTGCCTTTCGCTAATGACATCGCCGACGAGGCGGTGATGGGAAAGTGGGCGCGCAGCTGCGCGCTGTGCCATGTTACCGGCGAGGCCGGTGCCCCCATTGCAGGTGATAGCGTGGAGTGGCAACAGCGACTGGTGCAAGGAGAGGAATCCATTCTGCAGCGAGTGCTCGAGGGTTACAACTCCATGCCACCGCTGGGCTATTGCATGGCTTGTGAAGTGAAGGATTTTCGCGCCATGATCGGGTTCATGGCAGGGAGCAATCAATGAAGGATCTAACGCGTCGATCATTCCTCGCATCCAGTTTGCGGGCCGCCCTGTTTGGTGCCTATGCAATGAACGGCACGGCAGCCGCACAGGCAACTCCCTGGAGTAACTGGTCTGGCGGTCAGACCTGTCGACCAGCGGGTCGCTATGATATCGCCAGCGAAGAGCAACTGGTCAGCTTATTGAAGAGCACCTCCGGCCCCATTCGACCCATCGGGTCTGGCCACTCCTTCAGCCCGCTCATACCCACCGACGGGCACCTGGTGATCATCGACCAGTTGAACGGCATACTCGATTATGACAGCAGCACGCTGCAGGCAACGCTTGGCGCTGGCTCTCGACTGGGCGACCTGGGGGAGGCGCTCGATGCTATTGGCCAAGGTATGTTCAATCTGCCCGACATCGATAGACAAACGGTAGCCGGCGCCACGGCAACAGGCACCCACGGTACCGGCGTTACCTTCAAGAGTCTGTCTGGTTACATCACTTCGCTGCGGCTGGTCACTCCCGAGGGGGATTTCAGGGATATCGATGCCAGCGATGGCGACTTATTCGATGCAGTGCGAGTCAATGTCGGAGCACTCGGCGTGGTAACCCAGATTCGCATGCAGAATCGTGAATCCTACAGACTCAAAAAACGCGAATGGACGGCGCCTACCGAAGACATCCTCGGTGATTTCGATGCCCTGGCGGCCAGCCACCGGCATTTCGAGATCTTCCCGCTGGTGTATTCGGATTATTCCCTGGTGCTTTCCATCGATGAATCTGACGAGCCCATCGGCCAGACCATTATTCCTGGCGAAGAAGTCACCCTCGCCGATCTCAGGCCATTGGGAGTCGATGCGACGCCGCTGGAAAGATTGACCATGAACAATGCGCTGGCGGCGAATACCGAGGTGAGTGAAGCTGTAGATCTTTCCCATAAGCTGTTGTCAAACGTACGCAACAACCGCTTTAACGAGATGGAATATTCCGTACCGGCGGAAGTGGGTGCTGAATGCCTGCGGGAAATACTCAGGACCATCTATGATCAGGCCATCGATGTGGCGTTTCCATTGGAGTATCGCTACGTCAGCCCGGATGATCCCTGGTTGAGCATGGCCTACGGCGATGAGCCCCATGCGACTATCTCAATACACCGCACCGCCAGGGAAGACTATAGACCCTACTTCGATATCATCGAGCCCATCTTCTGGAAATATGGGGGCCGACCACACTGGGGCAAGATACACAGTCTGGGTCATCGGGAACTCAGTCAATTGTATCCGCGTTTCAGGGACTTCATGGAAATTCGGCAGTCACTCGACCCAAACGGGCGCATGTTGAATGAACATTTGAAGAACTTGTTTAACGCCTGATTCCCAAGTGCCGGTTCCATTCTAGTGAGCGCGAAGCTGCGCCTGATGATCTGGATCGGCGATCAATGCCCCCACTGGTGCAGGCCGTAGATTTCGTTACAACTAAATCCATGGCTACCCGACAAGGTTTGGAATGACGATACCACCGGCGACCATGATCAAGACGAGTACGCCCAGCGCAATCAGACTGATTTTTGCAATGAGAGTTGGATTTTTCATAGTTGCTCCCGAATCATCCACCTCAAATTAATTTCCACGATAGACACTGTCAAGATAATTAGTGGGGTCGGAGGGACTAAATTTTAGTCAATCTAACAACTGGTTAAAATTTAGACCCTCCGACCCCTTTTACTCAATTTTTCAACTGCGAGACGTCACGCGAAATGTCCACCAACGGTCGAACCGCACCTGATCCAGTGGCGGTCGTGGTGTCACCATGGTGTCCAGGTCGGTATGTTGCAGTTTCAATACCCTGGCCCTGAATGAGCGATCCATTATCTCGGGATCCGTTTCGCGATTCAGTGTCACGGGATAGACAAGATCCCCCAGCCTCAGGGTGGCAGTCTCGTCAGCCTCGACTCTCGCCGCCCAATACTTTCTGTCACAGACTGAGCAACTGAGAAACAACTCGCCTTCTTCAGTGGCCATGCAATTGAGATTAATCGAGTGGGGACGAATCCCGACCCAGATCTGTAGTTGACACAGATTCTCCTGATTGGCAGTGGTTGTATTCCAATCCGTCACCGGCGTGTCTACCCGTTCTCCAAACAGGAATCCACCGGGGGTTGTTGCACAGGGACATACATTGGAGAAAACCAGAAATCCAACAACAGCGGAGAGTAGAACCGCGAGTAAACCAGCACCAACCCACAGCTTGAGTTTGTTGTTGGGAGAAAGTGTCTCGTTCATGGGGTCTTTAGCTCCTTCTCAAATAGGACTGGATTTGCTCTTTCTTAAGATGGTTTGGCTCTTTTTGATCAAGGTAGTCCCAATACCACTAAGTTTACCCCTATTTCCTCACTCTCACTCTATTCGTCGGTGTATTTCACCTCGAGATGTTTCAGCAGAAATATTGTCGCTGTCACAGTAAGCAGGCAGAGTCCGATCATTCCGAAGATTGAAACCCAGACAGGTGGCGGTGCGACGATGACCGCCAACGGCCCTTCGTCCATAGGAATAGGGAGAAGTCCTTTCAGGTGGTAGATGATGCTGAATATCTTCAGCGCCGGCGGCAGAATGAAATGCGTGGTTTCCCAGCCCGCAATCAGCACAATCGGGATGAGTGGGTTACGAAACAGCAAACCGGTGGCCATGAATACCGAACCATAGCCCATACAAGCCAGCAGGGTGATGCCAAGGTATTGACCGAGTTGCTGAGTGGCGATGCCACTGGTCAAATCGGAAACCAGTTGCCCCATGCCGAAGGGCAGGTAGAGCAATACGAAACAAATAATCGTGCAGAGCCCGAATAGCACAAAGCCACAGCTCAATCCAGCGAGATATTTCGCGGTCACCAGTACTTCACGGCGCACCGGAGTTAACAGGTAGTAGTGGATGCTACGGTCAAGAATTTCACCTCTGAACAGGGTGGTGAATATCGAGGCACTACCAAGAAACACTACGGTTCCGAGAATCAACGCAGAGTATATATAGCCGAATATCTCACGGGCATTCTCGATCGACTCAAACACCGGGCCACCCCGAGCATCTCCCTCTTCAAAAGCCGCGACTGCGAATATCAGAATAGGAAGCAGCGCCAGTACGTAGCAGGCAAATGCGCGACGGGAAAAGAAGGATTTACCGAATTCGATTCGGAAAATTGCCACTAACTGCCTCATCCACAGGGACGGTCCCGGTATCAATAAGGGAGCCCTGGCATAGTCCGCTGCTAATTGCCCGTTGCTCATGTGGCCACCTGTTGCTCGACGATGAGATGTTGGTAGATCGCCTCGACAGTCTCATCGGCTGGTCCCATAGATTCGATTGTCCAACCCTCGCTCATCACCTTTCGGTTAAAGGCCAGGAAGAAGGCGTCGGCATCGCTGGTGCGGATAAACAGCCCCTCGCCATCGTAGTGGAGCTGCGCTTCCACGATATGCTCGAGGTCAAACACCCGGGCTGCAATATCCTTAGCGTCGCGGCTTCGAATGAAAATCTTCATCGGCTCGCCGGTTTCGCTCTGAATGTGGCTGAGATCACCTTCGGCTACCAGATAACCACTGTTAAGCAGCACTACTCGATCGGAAATCAAATCTACTTCGTGAAGTATCTGGCTGGAAATCACCACGATCTTGCCCGCATCGGCGAACTGACGAAACAGGGCGATCACCTGCGCCCGGGCCATGGGGTCCAGACCGTTCAGGGGTTCATCGAGTATCAACACATCCGGTTGATGGCAGATTGCCTGGGCCAGCTTAATGCGCTGCCGCATGCCCTTGCTGTAAGCCTCTACGGATTTTTTTGCAGCCTTGACCAGATTCACCTGTTGCAGGGCCAGCTCGGTCAGTGTCTCGGTGGTGGATTTGTCATAGCCATGTATCCGCAGTGTGTTACGAATGAATTCGTAGCCATTGACGCCGACTGGAAAGGAATCGTATTGGGTGCAGTAGCCGAGCTGGCGGAAAAAACTATCGGGCTGCGAAGGAGACACACCTCTCACTTCGATGCTACCTCGAGTGGTTGGTATCAATCCGGCTATCAGATTTATCAGGGTGGACTTGCCGGATCCGTTCGGTCCCACCAGGCCGGTAATGCCAGGTTCGATCTCCAAACTGATTCGATTGACACCGAGAATGTCGCCGTAAAATTTCGACACGTCGTGCAGCGCAATGCAGCCGCCATCGTTTTCCACGCTGATGGCTTCAGCCCTATTCACATGCCCACCCGATCATGCGACCACCTGAAAGGCACGAATTCGCCAGGTAAGGACAAGCAGCGCTAGCAGTGAAAAAGTGAGAAATTGCAGAACCGCGATCCCTACGTCCATCTGCGGTACAAACCCGAGCAGATCGCTGTCGGCGTTGTACAAGTAAGTCATCAATACCTCCAGGCCGGCGTACAAATTCACAACATAGGCACCCAAGCCACCGAACACATCTTCGATTACCGCGCCAGTTACGGATAGGAGTAAGATTATTCCAAAGAATGTCATGCGGGCCACGGATTTCAATTTCACAAAAGCGGAGACTGCGAATGCTACCAGCGACAGGCAGATTATCCAGCTCAGTGAGGTCAGGATTGACGCTACAGGTATTTGCAGGTTATCGCCAAGCCATCCGCCGCCTGCCAGGTAAGCCTGCAGGAAAAAGAGTAGCAGGCCGGGCACCCAACTGATCAGTGATCCTAAAAATATCAGCACCAGCAACTTGCCAGAGATATAGCTGGCCGTGTTGATTGGCCGGGAGAGGTAAAGCGGCATGGCGTTGTTTCTAAGATCCGGAGAAATCATGGTTGGTCCGATTCCCAGGACCATCAAAAACAACAGGGAATTTTGCGGAATCTGCATAGCGATAGTGAAGGCAGTACCATTGATTGTTGTAAGATCCTCCGGTGTCACATCGAACTGTAGCAGTAGCTCCAGGTTGTGATACACGTAAATGGCGCACATTAAAAACAATGGTAACAGCAGCGAGATAAAGAAGAATGCAACAAACAGGCGGGATTGAAAGACATCCGCCAGCGCATAACGAAAGATCACCAGCGTGCGGGACATCGGGGGTGACAGCGGTCCGCTATAGCCTTGATATGCTTTTAGGAAAATCGCCATTCAGTATTTATCCTCAGTCCTCATCCATGGCCCGCAGGAAGATGTCTTCCAGGGAGTCTCGTTTGTAATCCAGGTTACGGATCTGCACGGACAGTTGTTCAGCAAGTGCATACAGTTGATTTATTTCTACGCCATCGGGAATGATGGCTTTAATGCGTCGGCGATTGGGCAGGGCAACCTCACAACCCAGGTTTCTGAGACCCTCGACGAAGTCTTCTTCGTTGCCACGAATCTGCATCAGCAGAAATTGCCGATTGCTGCGCCGTTCTTCCTCGAGGTTACAATATTTGGCAATGCGTCCATCTTTAAGCACCAATACCTCATCGCAGCATGATTCGATGTCCTGTAACAAGTGTGATGCCACCACGATGTGCGTGTCACCGGAATCGCGAATCTCACGAATCAGCTGCAGCATGCGCGCCCGGGCCGGTGGATCGAGTCCGTTGGTAGGCTCGTCGAGGAAAAGCAATTTTGGTCCATGCACGATGGCCTGGGCCAACTTGGCGAGTTGTTTCATACCGAGGGAATAAGATTCGATATTACGGTATCGGGCTTCACCCAGGCCGACGTAGAAGAACACCTCATGGGCTCTTTCCAGCGCTACCTTCGGGCTGAGCCCGGACAGCTCCGCCATCATGCGCACGAAGCGTATGCCAGTCATGCCGGTGATGAAGGAATCCCGTTCCGGCATAAAGCCCACCATGGATCGTACCCACTGGTTGCCGGAGTCGAGTTCGTGGCCGAGAATCGCCGCCTTGCCTGAAGACGGCTGGTTAAAGCCCAGCAGGGTGTTCAATAGAGTGGTCTTGCCCGCACCATTGGGGCCTAACAGGCCGATACAGTGGCCGTGCATTTCAGCCGAAAGGTGATCGAGAACCGGCTTATCAAAATTGACACATAAGTCATCCAGTTCGATTACAGGTGCAGACTGATGATCCCGCTCCTGTGCCGATTCATCACTCACTGAAGGTTGAGTCCGGGCTACGTTCTCCTTACTCTCACTCTCGTTCCCTTTGTTCTGTGCATCAGTTTCCTCTGGATGCAGTGAATCAGCGGCATCCTCATCTGAGGCTGCCGCTGATTTGTCTTCGTTACTGATGATGTCAGCGGTCAAAGAGCTACTTCCATTGTTCTCTACAGGGAATAACCAGTGTGCTATTCAATACAGCGATTCTAGCAGTTTACTCCTCTGCTTCGATCTGTTCAGCTACATCCTCAAGCATCGGAGCCAACGCGATCAACTGGGACATGAGCTGAATCGGTAACTGGGAGCTGCCATTGTGGGCAAGATGTATTCGGTCTGGCAATGCCAGGGCACTGGAGATGGACGGGCCGACATCGACATCGAGTGCATCGATCGCCGACTGTTGCTCGGCCGTGAGGCTGGATGGCAGATTGCCCATCACATCACCCACCAGCTCGCCGAGGCGGCTGAAGGAAATGGCCGAGAAATCCAGATAGCCATCGCGGGCCAGCAATTCCTGGAATTCACTGTCAGTCTGCAGCCCGGAGCCGGATGTATAGAAGCCAATGGCTCTGTCTATTAATCCCCGATCGGGGGCAGCGATGAGATAGCCATCCACGTAGGCGTAGTTAAACGATGCGGGGGAGAGATCGAGCTCCAGTGCACTAGCGGCAGACAGCTCCACCGACAGGCTAAGCTCATAGCCGGTAGCTTCACCGACGTTGGCGGGCGTC
>DMJN01000287.1:0-2348 GCA_003451715.1 Gammaproteobacteria bacterium
CGGCGCGGATTGAAATTGGAGCTGATGCGAAACACATCCAGCGGGTTTCTCAGGAAGGCCTTTCGCATGCTCTCCCCCTCAGGAGAGTAGTAGCCAGATTCACCCTCTTCATTTATATAGCGCACGGCAGTAAATTTTTTGCCCTGGTTGGTAAATTGCGTGGCGAGTATCTGTCCCTTACCGACGAACTCACCATCGAGATACTGTTCTTCGTAAAGAATGCTGAACTGATCACCGGTCCTGGGATCGAGAATGAAGTCGATTACGCCGCCAAAAATATTCGCCATGTCCATGATATGCACTGCAGGAATCTGCTCTCGTTGACCTGCCATGAACAAGCTGTCGGCAATTTCACCGACTTTGAATGCCTGTTGAATTTGTGCCTCTTTAAGAATGGGCTCAACTTCATAGTCATTGTTGTTACGCGTAAACAGGTAGCCTTCCAGCGGTGACTTCAGTACACGAAGCTGTTCGAGCCCACCGGCATCCGGAATCATAAAATCCAGTTGATAACCCGGATAGAGGCGGTTCAGTACCTTGGCCTCATCGCTGCTGTTAAGCACTCGAAACAGATCCTGATCGGAAAGGCCAACCTTTGTGAAGATAGCGGAGAGGTTGTCACCGCATTCCACTTCGACGTTCTGCCACCGGATAAGGTCTTCCAATACAGGCTCAGTGGGGACTACGTAGTCTTCCAGCATCAGCCGTCGACTGGGCAGGCTAGCGCGCTCGGCAACTGGATCGACAGAGGCGAAAGTAACCGGAATGGGAATCTGGATAGTCTGGTCCAGGACCGCAGCCTCTTCTTCGACGCCGGGAACCATCAACAGCGCCACAAACAGGGCACTCAAGGCAGCAGCGGTATAGAGGTGGCCCCTGGGGTAGTATTTATCGATGAATTGCTTTGAAATCTCAACTAAATCCATATTTAACAGCTACTCTAATTCCATGCATCTGCGAAAGCGCAAAACTACAGCAATACAATAGGCATTTCAAAGCCCTTATTCGCCTGGCAATCACACAATTCCAGCACTTCATCACGGTTCTGGTGTAAAATCTGCGCTTTTTTACCCGGTTCGAAAGCGCCGTTACTGCTCCCGAAGGTCCAAATTAGTGCTGTAAGCACCGGCTTCCCTCAGTGGTTGCTGTTTTAGCGGAAGGTCGCGACATTTGAAAATGGCGTTCCTAAGGGCAAGGATCGGCAAAATGGCCGATTTTCTTAGTTTTATAACGCGGTTGAGGCTGCCAGATGGGAATTAGCAACCCAGACATTATCAGTGATTTAGAGAGCCGAGATTTGATTTCCCAACTCGCCGGGGGTGACGAATTAAAGTCCCACCTGTCCAGTGGCAGCCGTACGGTCTACTGCGGCTTCGATCCCACCGCCGAGAGTCTGCATATCGGTAACATGATTCCCTTGTTGGCTTTAAAGCGATTTCAGCTGGCAGGCCATAAACCCATTGCCCTGGTGGGTGGTGCGACCGGCATGATCGGAGATCCCAGTTTCAAGGTCGCCGAGCGGCAGCTGAATTCGACCGATGTTATCGAGAGCTGGGTCGAAAGGATTAAGCCCCAGCTTAGCCAGTTCCTGGAATTCGATGCTGGCAGCAATGCGGCGATCATGGTGAATAATCTCGAGTGGACCGGGGACTATGATGTGCTGAGTTTTCTGCGAGATGTGGGCAAGCACTTCTCTGTGAATGCCATGATTCAGAAAGAATCGGTGAAGCAACGCATAGGCAGAGAAGGAGAAGGAATCTCCTATACGGAATTCAGCTACATGATTTTGCAGTCCTTCGATTTTTCGGAGCTGTACAAGCGCTATGGCTGCACCTTACAGATCGGCGGCAGCGATCAATGGGGCAATATCACCGGTGGCATCGACTTGACACGCCGCCTGCATCAAACCCAGGTCTATGGTGCGACCTTTCCCCTGATCACCAAATCTGATGGATCCAAATTCGGTAAGACCGAGGCTGGAACCATCTGGATGGATCCTACTAAGACATCACCCTATGCGTTCTACCAGTTCTGGCTCAATACGGCCGACGCAGACGTGTACAAGTTTTTGAAATATTTCACCTTTCTCAGTGTCGACGAAATTGACGCCATTCAGCGCAGTGACGGGGAGTCCGATGCCAAGCCAGAGGCACAGGGGGTGTTGGCCAGGGAGGTGACAGAATTGCTGCACGGCAGCGACGGCCGTGAGGCGGCCACGCGTATCAGTGAGGCCCTGTTTTCCGGGGATATATCCCTTCTCACAGCTGACGACCTGGCCCAGCTGGAGTTGGATGGTCTGCCCTGTACCGAGCTGGAGGGCAACCGACAGGGCATAGTGGAGGTGCTGG
>DMJN01000287.1:2728-2976 GCA_003451715.1 Gammaproteobacteria bacterium
GAATAACGCCGTAAGCGTGAATGGTCAGGTGATAGATTCCACTGATTTTGAGCTAGTTGATGGCAATGCGTTAAACGGGAAATACTTCGTTATTCGCAGGGGTAAAAAACAGTTCCATTTGGTCAAAAATTCTTGATCAGTTTCAACATTTTAAGTTATTGAAATGTAAGAATAAATCTATCAGATTAATTTCTCGAAATTTCCTCGATATAATCCTTGCCAATCAGCCCCGGGGGCGTATAATACGC
>DMJN01000002.1 GCA_003451715.1 Gammaproteobacteria bacterium
GTGGAGATTCCCAATTTTGATAACCAGCCCTGGCCCATGGGTGATAGGGATGCCACTGCACCACTGACAAATGCAAAGGACGCCGCAGTAAATACTGTGCTGGATGAAGCCTTCAGAAATGCGGACGGCGTATACGGCGGTCACACCTGGGGTGTTGTTGTTGTACAGGATGGCAAGATCGTTGCCGAGCGTTATGAACCCGGTTGGGATCTGCACAGTCCATCGCGCACCAATTCCATGTGCAAGAGCATTAGCGTGTCTTTAGTTGGCATCGCTGTCCGCGATGGGCTTGTGGACATCCATCGCAAGACGCCGCTTGATGCCTGGCGCACAACCGGTGATCCCCGCGCCGAAATCACCCTGAACAACCTGCTGCAGATGGGCAGTGGGCTCTATACTGAAGGCGGTCGCAATCCCCAGATCGAACTCTACGGTTCCGGCGCACCACCGTCTGAAGTATCGGTTTATACCGTGGTGGATTCCAGGCCGGGTGATCGTTATGTCTATGCCGGTTCCGATACCATCATGGCCACCAAGGCGGTGCGGGAGGCAATCAATGACGATGCTAACTGGTACAGTTTTCCGCATCAGGAATTCCTCTGGAAGATTGGCATGACACGCACCACCCTGGAGACAGACTGGAAGGGAGATTTCCTGATCTCTGGCCAGTGCTGGAGCACCGCTCGGGACTTTGGCCGCTTCGGGATGCTTTATCTTGCTGACGGCGTCTGGAATGGGGAACGCATACTGCCCGAGGGCTGGTCGGATTACGTGTCTACCCTGGCACCGGCACAGCCAGCATCCTACTACGACGGTGGCCGCGGCTATGGTGCGCAGTTTTGGATATTAGACGGTATGGAAGGGCTGCCCAAGGCATATACACCGTTGGGTGCTGCAGGTCAGTATGGGGTGATCATTCCTTCAGCAAACCTCGTGGTTGTGCGGCGCGGCTTTGATTTCAACGGAGGCTTTAATGTTGCGAAATTTTCCGCTGATGTGATGAACTCCCTGAAATAAAGGGGATGGAATAAAGGGTATTGAGGGATTATTTTTTAACCATACCTGCAACTGAGTACAATTTTATCCCTCCATCCCCTTTATTTCCTGGTGTAAAATTGTACGCTTGGGTTAATTTGACCTATTTGTTCTTGCCGGGAGCTAACCAGAGAATTGAATATGCTTGGCACACCGCTTGATTTAAGAAAACTTTCCAATCCCTGTATTAGCATTGCTCTTGTGTTTTTGCTCATTAGTAATGTACTCGGCAGCGAATCTGAGTGGGATGTACCAAGAACTGAACATGGATATCCCGACATGCAGGGAGCATGGAGCAATGTAACTGCCACTCCGATTCAAAGGCCTCGGGAGTTTGATAGCAAGCGTGCATACACTAAAGAGGAAGCGCTAGCTCTGGAAAGTGAATTGAGGGAGGCTAGCGCGCAGAACTACTTACCCTCTGACTCCAACCGAACGGCTCCTCCAATTGGCGATGTCGACCTATTTCTCGCAGAAGTTTTATATTCCGATACCATGACGAATTTGGCGTTCATTAATGGCGAGTATCGCACTTCCCTTATTGTGAACCCGAGTAATGGGCGATTTCCTTTCACTGAAAATGGCCGTAGCAAGGACATCTACGGCAAATGGCGAGCACAAGGGTTGAACCCTTGGGATGGCCCAGAATTTCTAATGGTTGGAGAGAGATGTATTACCGGCAACGGCACCATGCCGCCCATGGCTATAATTCATTACAACTCTAATATACAAATTGTACAAACTTCGGATTATGTAGTTATTCTCGGGGAGATGGTAAATGACGCAAGAATTATTCGCTTAGATAGTGTTCACCAATCTCCCAATATGAAGAAATGGATGGGTGATTCCATAGGTTACTATGAGGAAGATACCTTGGTAGTTCACACACAAAACTATCGCCCGGAACAATCTAATATGAGACTCATTTCCTCAGAACAACTGCAGGTGACTGAACGATTTACACCAGTTTCAAATGATAAGATTTTTTATACCTACACAGTCGAAGATCCAGTGATTTACACAGAACCGGTAACTTTTGAATTCCCATTGAATAGACTTAAGGACGGGGGTCGGCTTTACGAATTTGCCTGTCATGAGGGTAACTATTCCATGCCTGGAATTTTGGCAGGAGCCAGAAGGCAAGAGATGGAGGATAAGTAAAAGTTTGTAGATTGGAGCTCATGCCTTAATACATGGGATCAATCTATCCCCTGAACCTGCTGCACTAAATTAGCGTACGTCAACACACATCAAATCTTCTGAAACCGTTATCGGGCCATCATAGTTTGCGCCCAATATCGCGAGATTTTCTTCCAAGGCAATGGCGTTAGACTTGGAGAAGTGGCTAACAACCACGTGCCCTGCTCCCGCTTCGGTTGCCATCTGACCCCAGACACTGGGTTTGGCGTGAAGATCCGCCATCAGGCCAGTAGCATTTTCATTGCCAGCCATATGTATCACGAGAAAATCAACATCCCTGATGAATTCAATGAATTGAGTGTTTGAGCCATTCTGATCGCTGGTGAATGCAATACTCAAATCGCCGTAATCGACACGGTACCCTACGGTTGGCACGTTGCCATGAGGTACACCGATGCCTGTTACATCTAGTTCACTATCAGCCCAAACTTCAGTGATAGTTGACCCGTCGGTGGAGACTTCTACTGTCTCGTAGTCCAATCGACTCCCGAGAATCGCAAATACACCGCCTTGTTCAAAAAGCAACTGTGTGAGCGCTCTACCGAAGGGAACACTTCGTTGCCATCTGGTCCTGCCAGCGTGAACTCAGCCCCACTCGGCCAGAGAATTGCGGGTAACCCGGAAGAATGGTCCGGGTGAAAATGACTTATGGCAATC
>DMJN01000300.1 GCA_003451715.1 Gammaproteobacteria bacterium
CCAGATCATCTGACGACTTACACCGCAAGCGGCACTCTTTATTCAAGGCGTTATGTGTGCCATTGAGGAGACATTATGAATATCGATGGGTCATACCAGATTCAGAAGATGCTGCGAAAAATGTATGGCGGAGCAAAAGAATTGCTCAAAGGGGATGACGTATTTGTACCCCTTCCCTTGACAGATTCTTTTGTAGAGCGACATACAAGGTTTTTTACTGCGCAACAAATGTTCAACGAGAGTGGCTTTGTTATTCGCAATGCAAAGGAATTCAAAGCAGTTCCAGCTGACGAGTGGAATTCTTTCATCGCAAGGTCGTCGGGATATGATAGCTGGAATGAAATGCTTCATGCTGCAATAGCAGAGTATTCTAAACAAGTAACGAGTTAGCCGAAGGCACAAGAACAACCCTACGAGGGCGTTGTGTGCCTGGATAACTCGACAACACAGACGAGAAAAAATACAGGTGTTAAAAAATTCAAAAAATGTATTTGCAGTAGTACTGATTCTAGCGATCTGGTTCGTCTCGACGTCCTATGCCCAGACAAAAACCATTAAGGATGGAGTGTTTACCGAAGCACAAGTTGCGGCAGGTCAAAATGCGTACGAAGCTAACTGTAATGTATGCCATGACATAAAATTTTATAGGGATATATGGAAAGGATGGGTGGATAGGCCTCTATTGAATTTTTGGTACATAATTGTTGCTGAAATGCCTGCTGATAACCCTGGATCTTTATTGGATGCAGAGTACACAAACATTGTCGCAAATATACTCTCGGAGATGGGCTTTCCCTCAGGAGATATGGAGCTCGACCCGAACATAGGTATGGATGAGATCAATATTGTGGCACCATGATCCGACTGTGATTACTGAATGCGTGTTGAGCTACAGCCGACACACCAAAACCAAATTAAATGGACATACCATGCTCGCTTCTAATTACAGGGAGTTACTTGAGTCGTTGACCCTCTGCTGAGAAGCACCCGCGAGAAACACACGCTCAGCAATATGAAGCACTCAACCAGACAACTCAAGAAGCCTTACCAGAGGAATTTTAAATAACTCGGCGGGTGGGCAACATCACTAATGGGTGCCTGTTACACATTAACAGTTGAGATTTACCCGGAGTATGACTGACAATTGGCGAATCACACACGACAATAGAATCCAGAGGAATATGCAATGAGAATTACCAAGAAAGCACAGTGGGCTATTTGTTTGGCGGCAGCGACGCTACTGGGCATACAAGCCATTGCCCAGAATGTCGAACCGGACGAACTGGGTTTCATCATTGGCCAGCCTGAAGACTTGGTGCCGGCCGATGGCGCCCGTAGCGTGCTGATCTATGGCGACCCGGGCAAACCCGGCCTGTATGTCATGCGCATTACCTTTCCGCCGGGAGCAGGCAGCCGCCCACACTATCACAGCACGGCGCGTTATATCACCGTCATCAAGGGCACCTGGTATACATCCTGGGGTCCCGAGGCGGACGTCTATGATCCGGACAATATGGTAGCGGTCAAGGAAGGTACTTTTATCTATCAACCGCCGGAAGGACACCACTACGACATGGCTAAGGAAGAAGCTGTGACTGTGCAGATTATGGGCATGGGGCCGGTGGTAACCACATCCATACCTCAGAATTAGACAGGTAGCTGCGAGTACCTCGACCAGGGTTACTCGACAACAAACTGTCCCATCATGCCATCATCGTCGTGTTCGAGGATGTGGCAATGGTACATGTACGGTAGATCCGGATCGGTGAAGTGTTCGAATTCCATGACGAAGCGAACCTTCTCCCCCGGACCCACCTTGACAGTATCCTTGTACGCCCGTTCGTGGGCATCAGGCTGACGCCCGTTTCGTGCAATTACCTGGAACTGTCCGTGATGCACATGGAACGGGTGCATCATCGCAGTTGTGTTATGAATCTCCCAGATTTCTGTACTGCCTACAGGAATGCGTTCATTGATTACATCCATATCCATGGCAACGCCATTGATGGAGAAATGACCGCCCATGCCCATCGACATACCCAGCGTAAACTCCCGGACTCGATCCACGCCTCCCTGGTCATAGCGGGGAACGGTACTTAAGCGCGCTGGTAACGGGGCTGACCGGGCAAGATTCGATTGCGGTCTAACCGACAGAATCGTAAACGTCTCTGAGTTCAGGTTGTGCATGTTGGCCATCATGCCGCGAGCGCGGAACGGAGAATCGCCAGCCATCGGCAGACTCATCAGGTCTACCGGCACACCGTCACTAAAATCGGCGACGATATCACACCGTTCTCCTGGCGCCAGTTCGAGCGAGCGCATCTCGTGGGGTTGTTCCAGATAGCCACCATCGCAGGAGAGTTGTTGAAACGAGCGGTCATCGCTAAAAGTAAAATTGTACGTTCTTGCGTGCGATCCATTGAGTAATCTAAACCGAACTTTTTCCGTGGCTGGGACAAAATAGGAAGACATGGTACCGTTTACCATGATCATATTACCGAACATCCCCAGCCTGACGTCCATGCTTGATCGTATATATTGGAAGGAACCGTCTTCGTTGAATCTGCGGTCCTGCACCACCAGTGGTATGTCATCGACCCCATGCTCCGAAGGCACCGCCAGGTCACTGGTCTCCTCATCGTCGATAATGATCACTCCAGCCAGCCCTTTGTAGACCTGCTCACCGGTCTTCTTCAGTAAGTGAGAGTGATACCAGAAGGTGCCGGCATTCTGCATCGCGGTGAACTCAGGTTCCCAGCTGGCACCCGGCTCGATAACCTGGTGAGCCCTCCATCGGCGGCTGCCGGCACATGCAGCCCATGCCAATGTACTGTGGTGGGTTCATCGAGTAGATTTTGTACTTGCATGGCGATGTCATCACCATTACTGAAGCGCAACGTCGGACCAAGAAAATCTCCGTTTACACCAACCGTTGGCGTCGTCAGGCCGGCAATGAAGCGCGAGGTACCCTGCTGAACTTGCAGATTAAAGTGGGTTTTGCCTCCCTGTGAACTCCCCCTGATGTGTTCGGGAATTTTTAAAGGATTGCCGCCATTTGCACTCCCCTGAGCCAGCGTCATGGCGGGAAGCAGCAATCCGGAGGTGCCAATACCTGCAACCTGAAGAAAATGCCTGCGCTTAATCATGATGGAAACAATCCTCACGAAGAATTACTACATTTCTATATTACGCGCACCAGGTTGGGAATCATTGATCTAGATAAACAGAAGCTGAAACTAGTTGGTAACTACGGGAAGTTTGCCAGGCAGCCCCCATTCCGCCCAGGAACCATCGTAAACCGACAGGTTTTCATAACCGGCGACATTTGCAGCTAGGGTGAGGATACAAGCCGTAATACCTGAACCACAGCAGGTAATGATTTTTTTGTCAGCCGTGGCGAAGTTTGTAAACAGTTGCTGTAGCTCATCGGCAGGTTTCAGAAAGTCGCCGTCGAGAACCTTGGGAAAGGGCAGATTTTTGGCATTCGGCATATGCCCCTCTCTTACCTCTGGTCTTGGTTCCGCTTCCAATCCCTTGAAGCGACCCGCCGAGCGCGCATCCAGGACGCAG
>DMJN01000001.1 GCA_003451715.1 Gammaproteobacteria bacterium
GGGAGGAGCCACCTTCGATGCCTGTATCCGCTTCGTGGGAGAAGACCCCTGGGAACGGATTCGTCGTTTCAAGGAAGCCATGCCTAATACACCCCAGCAAATGTTATTCCGCGGCCAGAACATCTTGGGGTATCGCCACTATGCGGATGACGTAGTGGACCGGTTCGTCGAGAGAGCCGCCGTTAATGGTGTCGATATATTTCGAGTTTTCGACGCCATGAATGATATGCGTAACCTGGAAACGGCGATCAAGTCGGTAAGCAAATACGAAAAGCACGCACAGGGCTGCATGTCATACACAATCAGCCCCGTTCATAATATCGATAGCTGGTTGGAGATGGCCAAACAGATCGAAAGCATGGGTGCAGATTCTCTGTGTATCAAGGACATGGCCGGGCTCTTGAAACCCTATGTTGCCTATGAATTGATCAGCAAACTCAAACAAACCGTCAGCATTCCGATTCATATGCAATGCCATGCTACCACCGGGATGTCCACCGCGACCTACGTGAAAGCTGCAGAGGCCGGTATCGACAACGTAGACACCTCGATCTCATCGATGAGTATGACCTATGGCCATTCACCTACTGAATCGCTGGTTGCCATACTCGACAAAACAGAGCGTAGCACTGGACTTGATATCGAACTACTGGAAGAAATAGCCAGCTATTTCCGCGAGGTTCGTAAGAAGTATGCCAAGTATGAGGGATCGCTGAGAGGCATTGATTCGCGCATACTGGTAGCACAGGTGCCAGGCGGCATGCTTACCAACCTGGAAAATCAGCTGCGTGAACAAAATGCCACTGACAAACTGGATGAGGTGCTAGAGGAAATCCCCAAGGTACGTGAAGATCTGGGATTTATTCCTCTGGTTACACCGACATCCCAAATCGTTGGAACTCAGTCAGTGTTAAATGTCTTAGTGGGTGAACGCTATAAGACGATCATCAAGGAAACCGAGGGTGTACTCAAGGGTGAATATGGTGCGACACCTGCCCCGGTCAATGCCGAGTTACAAGCAAAGGTGTTGGATGGCGGCGAAGCGATTACCTGCCGCCCCGCTGATCGCCTGGAACCGGAGTTCGAGAAGCAGCAGACAGAATTGTTGGACATTGCCAAACAAGACGGCTTCAGTCTCGTCAATGATATAGATGACACGCTTACCTACGCATTATTTCCACAGGTCGGCCTCAAGTTTCTGAAGAACAGAAATAATCCGGATGCCTTCGAACCGGCGCCCTCAATCGAGCAGGCTGCACCGCAACCACAGGCTGCCGCTGTCACCGATGCCGGTGTCTACACCGTCGAAGTCGAAGGAAATGCCTATGTTGTCAAGGTTACCGAAGGAGGCGATGTGTCGCAGCTGGCCGAGAGTAGTGTAACCGTGGCCCCGGCCCTCGCGGTGGCAGCACCAGCTGCTGGAGGTGGCGGCAAGGCAATTCCTGCACCCCTGGCCGGAAACGTGTTCAAGGTGATTGTAGATGTTGGAGACAGTGTGGCCGAGGGTGATGTGATTCTGGTATTGGAAGCCATGAAGATGGAGACTGAGATTCGTTCACCTGCCTCCGGTACGGTTACCGAGGTAAACGTCAAGGCGGGTGATGCTGTAAAAGTGGGCGACAGCTTACTGGCACTTGGTTAACGAGTGAGAGAGCCCAAATGAGCCAGCTAGTAGAGCTGTGGCAGACCACAGGGATTTACCAGATTAGCTTCCCGCAATTAGTCATGATCCTCATCGGATTATCGCTTCTCTATCTCGCGATTAAAAAGGGATTTGAGCCCCTACTGTTGGTTCCGATTGGCTTTGGTGGGATTCTCTCAAACATACCCGGCGTGGATATCGCGGTGGGTCAAGGCATACTGCATCAGTTCTATGTCATGGGCCTGGAGACGGGTGTGTTTCCATTGCTGATATTCATGGGGGTCGGCGCCATGACGGATTTCGGACCCTTGCTGGCGAACCCGAAAACTCTGTTACTGGGAGCGGCAGCTCAATTCGGAATATTCACAACTCTCCTCGGCGCCCTGTTCCTGACGGATATCGGATGGTTTGATTTCAGTGTGCAACAGGCGGCGGCCATCGGAATTATCGGCGGGGCAGATGGACCGACGGCAATTTATGTAGCGGGGATACTTGCGCCTGAAATTCTTGGTGCGATTGCTGTGGCGGCTTATTCCTACATGGCACTGGTACCGCTTATCCAGCCACCTATCATGCGCGCCTTAACGTCGCAGGCCGAGCGCGAGACAGTTATGACACAGCTGCGGGATGTGTCCCAGGTTGAAAAGATATTCTTTCCGCTGGTGCTGCTCATTCTTGTGGCATTAGTCGTACCAAGCGCAGCGCCCTTACTGGGCATGTTTTGTTTTGGTAATTTGATGAGGGAATGCGGAGTTGTCGAGCGTCTGTCGGAAACGGCACAACATGCATTGATCAACATCGTCACGATCCTGCTGGGGTTGTCGGTGGGATCGAAGCTGGTAGCGGATCAATTTCTGGTGGGCAGCACCCTCGGTATTCTGGTATTGGGTATGGTCGCCTTTTCCATCGGTACTGCCACCGGTGTCTTGATGGCTAAGCTGATGAACCTGTTCTCTTCCCAGAAAATCAATCCCCTGATCGGTGCGGCTGGCGTTTCGGCTGTACCTATGGCAGCTCGAGTCGCCAACAAGGTGGGTATGGAAGCCAATCCCAATAATTTTCTTCTCATGCATGCCATGGGCCCGAATGTTGCGGGAGTCATCGGTTCCGCAATTGCGGCAGGTGTTTTGATTCAATTCGCTAGCTGATCTATCCGAATTTCTGTCGGAATCGATAATTCCAGTCTTCAGAGGGTTCTTAAGTCCTATTCCACTTGCGCCACTAAAGATGGGAGTTCCACGGCCGACGCTTATAGATAACGGCAGGTAAACTTACCAGTTAAAAAGGGAGGGAGCACAAGCAACGAACTGATACAAATCAATCTCAGGCTATTCCTGCGGGGGTTTTAGAAGCTATGAGCGAAGTGAAACTTGTCAAAAACCCAATTGACAGCGGTACCTGCTCAAATCCGATTTGCTACGTATTAGACACCAATGTACTAATTCACGATCCCACCTCAATTCTCAATTTTGACGAACACCACGTCGTAATTCCCATTACAGTTCTCGAAGAACTGGATTCACTTAAAAGCGGCAGACAATCCATTGCTGCAGATTGCCGGCAAGCTATTCGTGAGCTGGATAAGCAACTGGGCCGTGCCAGTCCCGATGAAGTTGAGTCCGGCGTGAAAATCGATCGAGGCGGTGAGAGTGGCAGGGCTGGCAAATCAGGCAGCCTGTCTGTGTTAATGACGGAGACGCCGGAAAACCTGGTGATGCTGCCGACCCATCTCAACGACAACAAGATTCTCAATGATGTCGGTCATTTGAAACAATGTTTTCCAAATCGTCGCGTGGTGCTGGTTACCAAAGACATCAATGTCCGGCTCAAGGCGCGTGGTTGTGGCATCGAATCTCAGGATTACCATAGTGACCAGTTACTCAGTGATATCGAGGAGCTTAACAAGGGTTATCTGGAATTCACGGGATCTTTCTGGGACCGGGTGGACAATGTAGAAACTGATCAGAAGCACGGGCATACCTTGCACAAAGTATCTCGAGAGCTGTTCGATCAGGATGTCTATCCGAATCAATTTGTCCTGGATGAAGCCGGATTTTTGGCCCGCATCGTGTCAACCGATGGCAACTCGATCACGCTGCTACATTTGAATTTGCGGTCGATGCTCGAACGCGATGTTTGGGGTTTGAAACCACGAGATGTATTTCAGGCAATGGCCATGAATCTTTTGATGGACCCGGAAGTGCATCTTGTTAATCTGGCCGGAGCGGCAGGCTCGGGCAAGACAATTCTGGCGCTCGCTGCCGCTATCGAACAAACTGTTCCGAACAGGATTTACCGACGCATCATTGTGACCCGCAGTACTCAGGGCTTGGATGAAGACATCGGTTTTTTGCCGGGTACCGAGGAAGAGAAAATGGAACCTTGGTTAGGTGCAATTACCGATAATCTTGAGGCACTGCACTGGGAGGATGAAAATTGCAGTAGCAGTGTTGAATATGTAATGAATAAAGTACCCCTGATGTTCAAGTCATTGAATTACATTCGCGGTCGTTCGTTTCAGTCCAGCCTGATCATCATCGATGAATCGCAAAATCTGACACCCCATCAGATAAAGACCATTGTTACTCGTGCAGGCAATGGTTCCAAGGTTGTTTGTCTTGGTAATCTCGCTCAAATAGACACGCCGTATCTGACGCCAATAAGCTCAGGGCTGACTTACCTGACCGAACGATTCAAGGCATTCGAGCGGGGAGGAAATATTCTGCTGCAGGGCGTGCCGCGTTCTGCCCTGGCAAAATTTGCGGAAGAACACTTGTAGAAGGAGGAAATACTACAGTGAAGAATATTCATCGTCGAAGACATTCTGGTTCATCGTTTCGGCTGGCGCTTCAGAAATTGGCTTACCGACAGCACGCGCTGGCACACCAACGACCGTTGTATGAGCTTCGACATCACTAAGCACCACACTACCCGCACCAATTTTTGCACCTTCCCCGATCTCGATATTGCCCAGCACCTTGGCTCCAGCAGAAATCAATACCCCGGAGCGGATCTTGGGGTGACGGTCTCCCTGTTCATTGCCTGTTCCACCGAGCGTAACCTGTTGCAGGATAGAGACATTGTCCTCTATGACTGAAGTCTCACCGATTACGATACCGGTAGCATGATCTAGCATGATGCCTCTGCCTATAACGCAGGCCGGATGGATGTCCACACCGAACACTTCGGAATTTCTACTCTGTATAAACAGGGCAAGATCCTTGCGGTCATTGGCCCACAGGAAATGTGCCAGCCGATGTACCTGGATGGACTGAAAGCCCTTCAGGTAGAGAATTACCGGCAGGTAAGAACAAATCGCCGCGTCTCTTTCATATACGGCTTTGATATCACAGGCGGCATGCTCAATCATTTCAGGGGATGCGGCGAAGGCATCGTCGAATAATTCACGAACCGTGACTACGGGCATCACATCGTCAGACAGCTTGTTGGCGAGTAGAAAACTGAGCGCCGACGCCAGGCTGTTATGATTTAACACGCAGGCAAAGACATAGCTCGCCAGCAGCGGTTCCTGCTGGATAACTTGCTGAGCTTCAGACTTCAACTGCTGCCAGAGATCATCAGGCATAATTTAGTCCTGGTATTTCTGAGGAAGACCGATTATACGGCCTGCAGGCGTCGTTACAAGATGGATCCTTAGATTAAGCCTGCTGCTTATGCCTGGTTTGTCATTTAACTATTAGATACTATGTCCCAGATTGGCTGAATGGAAAACGTTTCCACGGAAACTCTTTTCCGAGATGAATCTACAACAAGTGACCCCAAATCCTCAGTGTCTCCTATTTGCCAAACAACTGTTGGACTTAGCTTTTCTCGTGTTTGGCTGCGTCCGTATCGGCTATGGCGCTCTCTATGTAACTCTTGTCGATTGATTGGTCACCCTTGCCGAACGCCACCATTAACGCTTTGTGACAAAGCACATTGATAAGTCTTGGAACACCCTGACTTCCCTCATAGAGTGCATCCAGAGCTTGTGGCGTAAGCATGTGCGGACCGCTATAGCCTGCCTTGTTGAGTCGATGTGCGACATAGGACTCTAGCCCATCCCTGTCCAGCGCGGGTATTTGAAACGCGAAAGACATGTTGTCCTCGAGCTGTCTCAGAATAGGGCGCTTCAGCAATTCATCCAGTTCGGGTTGGCCGAATAGAATGACCCGCAGAGGTTGGCCATTAGCTGTCTCAATCTGCGTCAAAAGGTGAACTGCCTTGAGGGTTTCCTCAGGCATTGCCTGAGCCTCGTCGATAAAAAGCACGGTGCTTTTGTTTTCTTCGGCGAGAATTATCAAGTCTTCAGTGATGCGCTTGAGTAGATCGTAATAGCTCATATCCGCCTCTCTATCGATGCTCAGCTCTTCGGCAATGGCGTGCATGATGCCTTCTTCGCTGAGTATGGGATGAGGGATATAGGCAGTTGTGTATTGGCTCTTGTGAAATTCCAAGGCGTTCAGGACCATTCTGCATAACAGGGTTTTACCGGTACCCACTTCACCGGTAATCTTCGCGAAACATCCTTCACCCTGTAGTGATGCAAGCAACTGGTTAAAGGCTTCCGTGTGGCTGGGCAGCCTCAAAAAATACCGCGTATTCGGCGTCAGTGAGAACGGGTATTGGGCCAGGCCGAAATGTTGAAGATACATAGGATTCTACTAACTGATGGCAGCCTTCTTGAGAATAGCCTTGGTTTTTTCCAATTCGGTTTCCAGCGAAACCCGCGTTTCGATCTCTATAGCTGGATTAGAAAAAACGAAATAGGCTGTCCGCACCACCTCTCGCCAGCGTGGTATCTTGGGTAATTGTTCCAGGCGCAGGTAACGATCGAATGTTCGAGTTCTTAAGCGGCCGTCATCGATACTTACCGCCCAAATATTGCTTTCCTCGGCGAGTTCTATTTTAGACTTCTGTGTGGTTACTTCCCAGGTGTGCAGGGCGGAGCGCATCAATGTGACTAATTGCTGCCGGTACTCACCTTCGCTGCTCACGGCAGGTAATTGCTCATCGATAAAGTGTACCAGGTCTTCAATGCCCAACAATTTATCAAGCAATGACGGGTGGTCGGAAATTTCGGTCGGCGTCATTACGCTAAGCCTTGTACCGATACGCCGAATATTCTGTTGCGCCTGGCCCAGGAAGCTCACTAGTTCAACTGTGTCTCTGGCCAGTGCACTGCTGGAAACTGTCTGCAGCGGTTCGGTGTCTTCCAGAAATAACACACCGGTGCCTTCGTCGCTGCCAAAAAGATTGAGCCTACTATTTAACTCGACATTTTTACTCGAAGTCTTATCAGCGCTATTGTAGGGATAGACCACCTCAATAACTACGTTCTTGTTGGTGACATGATTAGCGCCGACATTTTTTTGATCCAGATCTCCTTCACCAGTTTCCCATTTTGAAATCGCCGTGCGAATCTCTGCATTTACCTCAGAGTCGGAAAACAAGCTATGTATATCCTGGTCGACTAATGCTTCTCGATCGGTCCCGAGCATTTCAGCGGCTCGTTGATTCAGGCTGAATATTTTCCCTGGCAGCTCGAAGGCAATGAATCCTGCTTTGATAGACTCCCCTACCTGCTGCAAACGAAACCGAGAATGGCGTAGCTCTGTGTCCGCCTGGGCATAGGTTTCAATCTGAGAGCGCAATTTCAGGTTGTCCTCATTTATCCTGTGCAGCATGCTCAACCGCAGTTAATTCTCAACGCGCGAAAGGAGCTCTTCATTATGGAAGGGCTTGGCAAGATAATCATTGGCTCCAGTACTGAATCCCTGGGTCAAGTCTTCCAGGTGATTTTTTGCGGTGACTAGAATTATCGGTAACTCGATCTGATTATATTTCTGTCGCAGCTTTTGACAGACCTCGTAGCCATTCAGTCCTGGCATCATCAAATCCAGCAATACCAGATCAGGCTTGTTCTCCTCTATGGATGTCAATGCATCGAGCCCATTCGAACATTTAACGACATTGTATTCGTCAAGCTGCTGCCCCATAAGGACTCGGTTAACTTCGTCATCATCCACAACCAGGATCGTAATCTCCTGTTCAGTTCTGAGCTTAGGGACATCATCGATCTTATTAGCCTGGCGCAAGTAGTCCGCACGCCGAATCATCTGTAGATGAATATTGGGAGATTTTATTGCCCGCGTCTGATCGAGTGATACCCTGAGCGTAAAACTGAAAGTGGAGCCTACGTCCAATTCACTCTCCAGCTTGAGCTCGCTGCGATGCATTTCCACCATACGCTTGGCGAGTGGTAGCCCGAGTCCGATTCCACCGGCGTTCATTTGCTGCGAAGGTAATTTTTCAAAAGTCTTGAACACGGTATCGTGGTCAGTTTTATGGATACCGATTCCGGTGTCTTTTACTTTTACTGTGACGTTGTAATCGGATGTCAGATCGGCAGAGATTACAACTTCGCCGGAGTATGTGAACTTAATGGCGTTGGAAGTCAGATTTACCAAGATCTGCTGTAGCCTGTCTTCATCGCCCGCTACCAGAGGCAGGTCCGGATCTACTTCTGCATACAACTCGAGCTTCTTATCACCAATCAATGGCTTGCAAATTGAAATGACGAGTGAAATCAGGCTGTTCAGGTCGACTGCACGAAATTTTACATAGGTGGCTTCTTCGTTTGCGCTGGAGAAGTCCAGCAGGTCATTGACGAGTTTGGTTAGTCGATCACCAGAAGCCTGAATCAGCTCCAGGTTCTGCGTAATCAGATCAGTATCCTGATTCCTATTTTTAAACTCTGCCAGGGCAGTTTCGGCTAATCCGTTAATACCATGCAAGGGAGTCCGTAACTCATGAGAGATATTCGCCAGCAAGTCATCCTTAATCTGCTCTAACCTGACCAGATTATTGATAGCCAGCAATTGAGCATCTTGCTTTTCCTGTTTTAGCTGGTTATAGCGGTAGGAGAGGCTCAAAGATAACAACAGCGCCTGAGTAATTAATCCAATATTGTATGCGTTGATGGTAAAGACATTATTTGGAAAAGCCGGCCACAACTGCAACAGCATCAGCGTTATAGTGCCCGCCAGGAATACACTGATCGCTGCCATGTGCACAACAGCGGTTGCAATTCCCCGCCGAATTGCATCGAGGTTTGTGTAAAAGGCCAGTGGTATAGTAAGAATGAGTAAGAAGATGAACAAATACTGAAAAATTTTCTCATTTGGTATGACAGTTAATAGGACAACGATACCGAATGCACCCAGGGTCAATTGAACTACCTTATCGAGTCGTGGATTATATTCCCAAACCCGTAGTAGTGAGCGCTGAAACAACAGTGCAGTAACAACCAGCAGTGGGTAAATGAGCCGTTCCGACATATCAACATACCAACTGCCCCGGTAAAGTTGGTCCAACAAATAGCGGAAATGTTTTGAATCGAGAAAAATAAAGGCGGTCTGTGTCGCAGTAGCGAGCACGTAAAACAAGTAACTGGACTCACGAATAGAAGAGAATAGGAATAAGTTATAAAAAATCATTGCCAGTAAAATGCCGTATTGCAGGCCGAGGAGAGAGTCGGACTTAACCGACTCCAGTCTATAGCTTTCTGAATCCCAGAGTGAGATCGGTAGTCGCAGGGGTCTGGCGCTGGTCACTCTCAGATAGAAGTGGCTACCGAATTCTTCATCGATAGTCAGTGCGAATTCACGATTCAGAGTTTTCATTTCGCGTTCATTGGCTTGCGTTCCGAGAATGTATTGCGAAATTAAATTACCCTGCTCATCGATTCTGTAGAGCTCAATTCCACCCCGAACAATGCCTGCAACCAGTTTCGGCGGGCCAAACTCGAGCACTTTTACTGCATCTGGCCCCGCCGCGGACCAGTCGAGGTTAAAACGCATCCAGTAGGCAGAACTGGTTATCCCGAAATGAAACAGCTCTCCATCATGGGGAATAAAATTTACGGAGAAACTGGGTGTTAACACATCCTCTATGTCGAGTGATTCGGAGCGATCCTCGTAGTACTCGATGCCAGCAGCGATTAGCACATGATCTGCGTCTGGATCGATTGTAATCTGCTGTGCAGTGCTTACTGAGGAGCTGAGCGCAGCGCTCAACAACAGAAGCAATGAATACAAATTTTTCAGCGGTGTTTTATTTAGCACGGCGCGTTCAGTCGAAAGTGACAGTTCTTACAATAGTTGACTCTAGCGGATTAGCTGCTCGATAGCAGGATGAATGTGAGTTCTATAGCTTCACAGTGGGTGAAACAATCCAACAGGGGAAAGCTTGCGGCAAAAATTCCTAAAATGTTCAAATAGTTACCCCGAAAAAGCCACAAATTCCATTAAATTGAAGCCATTTTACGAAGCAGGGTGGAGACAACATTGCAGCAGTTTTCTATGGGAAAGTAAGATGGGGATTTCGCTTAAGCAAATGAAGTCCACGAATCTGCTGTGAAAGTGTTATAAAGGTGTTATGAACAGAGCGCCCTTAATCACGGCTACGCTTTCTCTGGCGGCTGCTTTGACAATTAGCCAGGGCATCACCCAGGAAAGGGATCAGCTTCAACACTGGCTGGATCTTCGAGCAGCGGATCAGACTTATGCTCTCTGGTCATCGGAGATTGGCAGGACCGGAGCGTTCCTGGAATTCCTGGGGGAAGGATCGATTGTTTTCCGGAATGATAGAGGGCCGGTAGATGCCCTCGAGGAGTACAATGCTCGCGCAGCCAATTTATCAAGCGATGAGCCAACATTGAGTGATGGGCTAACTTGGGAGTCTCACTACATCGACGTTTCTCGGGATGGCGATCTGGGTCTGACAGCAGGCCCCTTAGTCGGGGTCAATCGGGAGCAGGAAACCTCAGGATACGGTCACTTGGTATCAATCTGGAAAAAGACTGGGGGTAGTTGGGAACTGATGGCCGATATGCCCGTAGTTATTCCGGGATTTCTGAGTCTCGAAGTCGAACCTGATTTTGAAGACACCAGACCGGTTCTGGAGGAAACAGCCCATCCAGTGCTGGCTGTGTCGGAAGAAAACAGCATGCAGCAACTGATTGATGCCGATAATGTGTTTGGGGCCCGGGTAAACTTTCAAGGGGGGCAGCGAGCGCTGCTCAGCTTTGGTTTGGAAAATGCCCGCGTGTACTTGCCGAATATGGGCCCTGCGGTCGGAGTCGAAGCGGCGAGTTCAGTCTACGGTGCCTATCTGGATAATGAACTCAGTACTACTAATCCCATCAGCCTAACACACATGGGTGGATTCATGTCTTCATCGAAAGAGATGGCTTATACCTATGGCACGATGGAAACTAATATCGATGATACGGGGAATACAATCAATGCCGTAAATGATGACCTGATAGAGCCATTCAGAACTGCTTACCTGCGTCTGTGGCGGCTTAATTATGAAACTGAATGGCGCATTGCCGTAGAAGTGTTGCGGCCTTTCTAGTCAATTGCTTATCTGGACTGTACGCTCACCGTAGACTGTAGACATGCCCTGTCGGTTGATGAGTTCTATTGACAGGTGGTATTCGCCATTGGTAATACTTGTTGTATCCAGGGAATAACTGAATCCCAGGGCCGGCGCGTTTGGATCGCTGCTCACGCCCATCGCTTGCACAACATCGGGCCGCTCCTGGCCATAATCGGCTGTACCAATGCGTGTACCGTCCAAAAGCAGATACACATCGGCAATACCGATATCCTCGTTATAACTCCAGCCACTCACATTCACCGATCCACTCATGTGTTCTTCGGCATTCGGATAGTCTATCCATGCACGTGCAGGGTAGGGGCAGGGTCTCGCCCGGTAATCGGTGTTACTCCCATTGTCGATGATGCGTGTAGCCGAGTAGTAGCTGAAGCGCTTGTCGCCTCTGAACAGTGATAGCTCATCGATGAATTTCATGCTGTCTACAAAGCTGCATATGGTGGTAAGCAGCTCATGCTTGTCCACAACGGTGAGTGAGCTATCCTCATTGATGTACAAGACGCTGCGATTTATCGTATTGCCCACAACAGCTGACTCGTCCTTGCCCCACAATTGAAACTGGGTAATGCGCCCGTCCCTTACTGCCTTGTCGCGATCCAG
>DMJN01000060.1 GCA_003451715.1 Gammaproteobacteria bacterium
CAGGGCTGCGCGCACTCTACGCTGGGCTTCCGATGAATTGAATCCGCAAATTCGCAGCGGCAGAGCGACGTTCTCCCCGACGGTTCGGTCAATCAATAATTGATGATCCTGGAAGACTGCCCCGATCTGTCTGCGGTGAAAGGGCACGCGAGGGATGGCTAGCCGGTTAATATTGGAGCCATTGACGATCACCTGACCGACACTACATGTTTCAATCGCCAGGATCAGTTTCAGGAGTGTGCTCTTACCGGCGCCGGAATGGCCGGCGACAAAGGCCATTTCGCCCCTACCGATCTCAAAATTTATTTCTGAAAGCGCTTCCCGACCGTCGGCGTAGCGCATACTGACGTTGTCAAACGTGATCATTGAATTGATCAGAGGCTCCCTAAGCAACACAAATCATTTCAACCAACAAAGGGCGCGTCTTTGGCAAAGAGCGCTGCCACGAACTGCTGAGCTTCAAATGGTCGCAGATCATCGACTTGCTCTCCCACTCCGATAAAGCGAATTGGTAAACCCAGTTGTTTGGCGACAGCAAACACAACGCCTCCCTTGGCAGTACCATCCAGTTTGGTCAAGGCAATGCCAGTGAGATTTGTAGAGGCATGAAAACTTTCTGCCTGGCTGAGGGCATTCTGTCCGGTCGTGGCATCCAGTACCAGTAGGATTTCGCTCGGTAGGCGCTCATCCTGTTTCTTCAATACGCGAACGATCTTCTCGAGTTCATTCATCAAATTGTGTTTCGTGTGCAGGCGTCCTGCTGTGTCTGCAATCAAAACGTCAATGTCTCTGGCTTTGGCTGACTGGTAGGCATCGAAAATTACTGAGGCACTGTCTGCACCTGCGGCCTGTGCAATCACTGGCACAGCGTTGCGCTCTCCCCACACCTGCAACTGCTCTACCGCTGCGGCGCGAAAAGTGTCACCGGCGGCTAACATTACCTTTTTGTCCTGAGCCTGAAATTGCTTTGCCAGTTTCCCGATGGTAGTCGTTTTGCCAACACCATTCACGCCCACCATCAGGATGACAAACGGTTTGCAATCGCTGGGAATCAACAGCGGCACTTCACAGGGCTTAAGAATGTTCTCCAGTTCTGACTGCAGCGCCAGCATAAACTCTTCAGGATCAGCGAGCTGCTTACGGCCCAGTTGCTGTTTCAGCTGCGAAATAACCTGCTCGCTTGCCTCAATTCCCACATCGGCAGAAAGTAGCTGGGTTTCGATGTCATCAAGCAGGTCTGTGTCGATGGCCTTCTCGCCGAGCACAAGGGTTTCGATGCCCTCACTCATTCGCCCGCGGGTGCGGCTGAGGCCATTTATCAGCCGCGAGAAGAATCCGGACTCGTTAGAGTGTGGATTTTCATCGGGTGATTGCGGTTGCGCCGGGTCTGTCTGAGAAGCCGCCTGCTCAGACGATTTCTGTTTCTTGCCAATACCGAACATCGAGTGGAATTCTCTGGATGATAGCTACAAATGATGCTTGCGATTCAGCTCGCTATGCTACCACTACCGCAGGACTGGATACATTAATACAGATCGCTATGAGTACTGTAATTCGAGTTTAGCCCTGATAGGCTTACCAGCTTGAGTTCTCTAAAGCCTATAGGGCAGTTGTCCGGACCGGATTGGCAACAATGAAAAACACGCAATCGAGCAAGAAAAATTCCCTGCGTATTATCGGTGGCGAGCTGCGCAGCAGAAAGATTGGCTTTCCTGATATCGAGGAGCTACGGCCTACCCCGGATCGAATTCGTGAGACTCTATTCAATTGGCTACAGGACTGTATACAGGAAAGCGAGTGTCTGGATCTCTTTGCAGGTAGTGGTGCACTTGGAATCGAAGCACTTTCTCGCGGAGCGCAACGGGCGGTGTTTGTTGAATGCAATCGCCAGGTTTATGCTGCTCTTCAGGAAAACCTGCAACGCTTTAGACTGGATAAAGGTGAAGCGATAAATGCAGAGGCAGCACAGTGGCAAAAGAGTTGTGGTGACACTGCACAGCAATTCGATATAGTGTTTCTCGATCCACCATTTTCCGATGACAATATTTACGAGGTATGTGCACGGCTCGACCGTTGTGGTTGCCTCAAGCCCAAGAGTAAGATCTATGTTGAATCCGGATTACAACTTGAATGCCCAGGTCTTCCTAATAACTGGACAAGACTCAAGCACAAGCAAGCTGGCCAGGTTTACTACTATCTGTTTGAAGCAAATACAAATCCTAAAAAATGATAAGTGGCACCCCAATCGATGATTTCCGACCCGCCTGGTGGTTGCCTGGCGGGCACAGCCAAACACTTTATCGGAAATTTTCTCTGGTAACTCGTATCGAACAAGCCAGACAAAGAATCGAATTGGCAGATGGTGACTTCATCGACCTGGATTGGGCCAGGGAAGTCGGTTACGGGGATAATGCCAGTGAAACAATTGTGTTTATTTTACATGGCTTATGTGGCTGTTCCGGCTCTTCCTATGTGTTGTCGCTGCAGCGCTTGCTTGCTGATAATGACATATCGAGCGTGGCAATGAATTTTCGAGGCTGCAGTGGTAAAGTCAATAGAAAGGCACAGGCCTATCATTCGGGAGTTTCAGAAGACGTTAATGAAGTGTTTTCATCCCTGGTGGAAATGTATCCAGACAAAAGATTCGTGTTCGTGGGCTATTCACTCGGCGCTAATGTACTTCTCAAATGGCTGGGAGAAACTGGCAGTAATCCCAATATCAGAAAGGCAGTCGCGGTCTCAACTCCATTTTCATTGACCTACTGTTCCAGAGCAATGCTTATGGGTGTGAGCAAGATGTATGGCAACTATTTTGTACGACGACTACTTGGCGATTTTCGAGACAAGCAACAGCATTTTGAGCAACTTGGAGACCAGCAGCAATCTTCACAGATTGCAGATTTGGGGGAACTGGGTCGGATAACTTCGATCTGGGATTTCGACGACAGAGTTACCGCGCCATTGCATGGCTTCAAAGACGCAGAAGATTATTACGACCGATGCAGCAGCATTAATTTTATCGGAGCCATTCAAACCGATACTTTGTTGATTCAGAGTCGAAATGATCCGCTGATACCACCAACCGCTCTGCCGGATAAGGCGCACTTGCCGGCGAACGTCGATCTCCAGCTTAGTGATAAGGGTGGCCACGTCGGCTTCATTTCCGGGCGCAGGGACAACTGGCTGGAGCGACGTATACTGGGATTCCTGCAGGCCTGATGGAGAGGGTTCCCAAATTGTCGGATCAAGAGCAATTCGTTAAAATGCAAAGCAGCCAAAGGAACACGTAAATGAAGATTGCAGTTTACCCCGGGACATTTAATCCCATAACCAACGGACATACGGATCTGGTTGAGCGTGCGGCTGGATTATTCGACAAGATTGTTGTCGCCGTCGGCACCAATCGTCAGAAGGGGGAGACACTCCCAACTGAGCAGCGTGTCGAGCTGGCGGACGAAGTTCTGAGCCACCTGGCCAATGTGGAAGTCTGTGCTTTCGATGGGCTGCTCACGGATTTTGTCAGGCTAAAGGATGCCAATATCATCTTGCGTGGTTTGCGCACGGTGGCTGACTTTGAGTACGAGTTTCAACTGGTGGGAATGAATCGCGTACTGGATCCCACCATCGAAACGGTATTTCTGGCCCCGGCAGAACACCTGTCGTATATCTCTTCTACACTGGTTAGAGAAATTGCTTCCTTCGGTGGGGACATCTCCAAATTTGTCCATCCTGCCGTCGTTGAGGCGATGTCGCGACTCTGAAACTTCAGCGGGTTCTCAAATTTACTTCTGGCAGTGAGTGCAATAGACAGTGCTGCGCTGCCCCAAACGTATCTCCTTGAGTAAGCGCCCGCATTTCAGGCAATCAAGACACCCTCGACCGTAAACTTGCAGCAACTGCTTGAAATACCCCGGCTCACCACTACTGTTGGTAAAGTCGCGCAAGCTGGTTCCTCCCACATCTACGGCATTCTGTAATACCTGTTTGATGCAGTCAGCTAATACACCATAGCGAGCCAGTGATAGGTTTCCCGCAGCTCTTTTTGGATTGATCCCCGCCTGAAAGAGCGCTTCGTTTGCATAGATGTTACCGACGCCAACCACGTTTCCGGAGTTCATGATGAATGGTTTTACCGCCTGTTTTCGGTTACGACTGATGCGATGGAGAT
Source organism: Gammaproteobacteria bacterium (assembly GCA_003451715.1). Taxonomy (GTDB): domain Bacteria; phylum Pseudomonadota; class Gammaproteobacteria; order Pseudomonadales; family Pseudohongiellaceae; genus UBA9145. Next base: position 4,169 of record DMJN01000060.1, read on the forward strand.
ACTCGGCGTCAAAATCCTCGCTCAGGGGCTCCGGCCCGAGCGAATGTAACAGCAGATGATTCTCAATCGGCGTCTTGATCCAGAGCATGCAACCGAATCGTCGTGGGTCGCAATATCGCAAAATACCGCCACCTTCAAAGACGATGTCTACATGATCGTGCTTACCCGGTGGAGTTTCCGAATTGGTCAGTCGCAGAGAGCCGGACATTCCGAGGTGTATAAGCAAGGTAGCGAGCTTTGTGTCCAGCAACAGGTATTTGCCCCGCCGCTTGATTGCACTGATAGTCTGCCCAGGCAGCTCATCGATTAGTTCGGGTGTAACTGGCCAGCGTAAACTTGGCTGACGAATTATCACCTGTATTACTTGCCGATTCAGGATATGAGGCAAGATTCCTCTGCGGGTTGTTTCTACTTCAGGTAATTCCGGCAAAGCATTTCCTGTTAATAGGTGTGCCTGGGCACAGCCGTTATAATCTTTCCGTATTTCAATTGTTGCTTTGTTCCAGTAGAGAGTACAGCAAATGGTGAACAGCTCTTGACCAGGCAAGTGTATTTAGGAATCGACGCAGGCGGTACGTTTACGGATTTTATTTGCATCGAATCAGAACCACAGCTTTCCCTGAAGATTTACAAGATCCTTTCGACCCCAGCTGCGCCGGAGCAGGCAATCATGAACGGGATTCGCGCCCTGGGATTGATATCGTTGGCTGAAGAAGGAGGCCTGCACATCATCCATGGCAGTACTGTCGCCACCAATGCCACGTTGGAAGGCAAGCTGGCCAGAACCGTATTTATCACCAATCACGGATTTGGCGATATGTTGCAACTCGCCAGGCAAACCCGACCCAAGCTTTATGCTTTGGAATTCCAACCGATCCAACCGCCGGTTGAAGCGGAATTGTGTCTCGAAACCGGCGGCAGACTCGGCGCCGATGGAAGTGTGATAGAACCATTAACAGATGCTGAGCTGGAGGAGCTGGTACGGCGAGTACAGGACCTGCAACCCGAAGCGGTTGCCATCAACCTGTTATTTTCCTTCCTCGATGACCGCTTTGAACGGGCCATAGAGAAAGCCGTCAGCGAGGCACAGCCAGCGATTTTTGTCAGTCGCTCCTCCGAAGTTTTGCCAGTCTATAAAGAATATGAAAGAGGTATCGCTACCTGGCTCAATGCGGCGCTTGGGCCAGTGGTAAGCGGTTATCTAGTGCGGCTGCAAGAAGGGCTTGCGAAGTGCTCGCTGCAGATCATGCAATCCAGTGGAGAAACTATTGCCGCGACTACTGCCGCAGACTCGGCGGTTAATTTGTTGTTGTCGGGTCCGGCCGGCGGCCTGACAGCCATACACTTTCTTGGCAGGCAGATTGCACAGCAGAGGATCATCAGTTTCGATATGGGCGGCACCTCCACCGATGTTGCCTTATTGGATGGAGAGATTTCCACCACTGCTGAGGGGTTTGTCGATCGCTTTCCCGTGGGTATTCCGATGGTAGACATGCACACGATTGGCGCCGGAGGTGGTTCCATAGCGTTTATCGACAGTGGCGGCATGCTGCAGGTTGGTCCACAATCCGCCGGTGCCAATCCAGGACCAGCCTGTTATGGCATTGGCGGTACCGCAGCGACGGTTACCGATGCCAATCTGGTACTCGGCAGGTTGCTCCCCGAGGCTGCACTCGCCGACAGTTTGAGCCTGCATCATCAGCTTGCAATAGAGGCAATCAGGAAGCTGGCGGTGCAGATCGAGCTGACGGTAGAGGAGACGGCGTTGGGCATCGTGACAATTGCTAATGAGCACATGGCGGAAGCCATTCGCATGATTTCTGTAAACAGGGGTTATGACCCGAAGCAGTTTTTACTGGCCAGTTTCGGTGGTGCTGGCGGCTTGCATGTGTGTGCGGTCGCAGAATCCATGCAGATGGATAGGGCTGTAGTACCAGCATACGGTGGAGTGCTTTCTGCTTTGGGCATGTTGGTAGCCGATCGAGGTCGACAATTTACACGCACAGTTTCGGTAAAAACTTGCCAGGCAGTCACAGTCAGTCTGCAGGATCAACTTGAAGCACTGGCATCACATGGCCGAGCGCAGTTAGAGCAGGAAGGATTGACAGCAGAAAATCTGCTAGTGAAATGCAGTGTGGATATGCGCTATGTCGGGCAGTCCTACACACTCAATGTACTCTGGCAGGATCTCCACCTCACCACAGAGGCGTTTCAAAGGCTACATCAAACACGTTATGGTTACGCGCTGCAGTCTGACACAGAGATCGTCAACCTACGGGTTAATGTGTTGCACCACAGCCAACAATTTGAGTTGCCGGCAGTAATCCCGACTACCGAATGCAATAAACTTGCAAGCACTGAGGTCTATGGTACTGCAGAGCCGGCAAAAGTATTGTCCAGGGCTGAATTTTCGCCCGGTGAAGTGGTAGCCGGACCGGCAATTATTACTGAGTACTCCGCGACTACTTTTATCGCACCTGGCTGGATTGCATTGTCAGATCGATACGGAAATATGCAACTATCCCGGCAAACGTGAACGAGCTTGTTCGCTGTTTAGCGCATGGGATCGACACCACTACCGTATGAAGCACTATCGACACATAATTTTTAGGTGGGGGGCTGTTTACACGTCAATTTCCCAGGTGATATAACTGAGTGCTCTCAATTGTCGCGATGCAGGGCAGCTCTCGATTCCATGGGATAATGTCTCTCTGGCAGCCGACTTGAACTTTAAACATGCGAGCCTATTCTCTTAAAACCAGTCTGAGCCTGACGTTCCTGTCCTCGCTATTGTGCCTGTCACAATCGAGTGCGCAGCAAGTGGAGCCAGAAGTTGAGGCCGGGGCTGAGGCGGAACAGACAGAAAACCCCGGCAACCGTCTGCTGTATATCGACTTGCCCGTTGCATTAGAGGAAGGGCTAGACCCAGTACTCCCGCGACCGCTGCCACCAGCCGACCCTGGAGACGACCCGGAATTTGTTCGTCGCCTGGATAGCATACGTCAGTACAGTTCGGCAGTTGATTCAATAGAACTAACCGGTGGTGCCTGGGACCAGGCTCTGGTGGAGGAACTCTCGGCTATGGGCAGCCTGCAACAGCAGCAGGGTGAGCACGTCGAAGCCATCGAGTCACTCAATCGGGCGGTACATGTAAACCGTATCAATGCCGGCCTGCACACCTTGGAACAGGTTCCCGCCATAGAAACCATGATCGATAGCTATATTGCGATCGGCGATTGGCAAAATGCGGATCTGTACAACAACTACTTATTTTTCGTACAGAGAAAGGCATTCGGCGCGGACGATCCGCGTATCATTCCAGTGCTCGACAAGCTGGCTAACTGGCATATGCAGGCATTTAACATCGGTTATGGAGAATCCCTCGGCCTGAGGTTGAGTACGGCACAGATACTGTTCAAAGCGGCTGCACGGATGGTAAGCGTTCACTTCGGTAGAGCAGATGAGCGATTTATCGATCTGAAGACAAACGTTGCCAGATCTGCTTACCTGGTTGCCCGCTATCCGGAATACATGGTGGAACTTGACCGTCCCGAAGCCCGCACGATGGAAGACCTGTTACGCGAAAGCCTCAATGAAGAGGGTCGGATAGTGCCCAGGGGTTTTAGGTCAGGCGAGGTAGCGCTTCTGGATATTATCGATTTTTACAATGAAGAGTCCGGTTCCGTCTATGATTTGGCCGAAGCGATCACTAACCTAGGCGACTGGTATCTTATTTTTAAACGGCGCCAGGCGGCTCAAGAGCAGTATGCTCAGGCCTATCAATTGTTGCTTGATCAAGATAATGGAGAGGAACTCATTAAGCAGCTGTTCGGCCTGGTAGTACCCATACCTACATTCAGGCTGCCAACTAACCTGGAGAAGGCCACCAGCCATGACCCGGATCGCAAGGGGCTACGCAGTGATTATGCAGATTTGAGTTTTGATGTCACCACCAGTGGGGCGGTGCGAAACGTGCGAATGCTGAGCGAAATTACCGATGAGAATGCTTCCCTGCTGAACCGTTTGCGTCGCGAAGCACGTCTCTCGATGTTTCGACCGAAGGTGGTGGATGGCCGGCCCGTGAGGAGCGATGACAACCAATATCGGTACCGGTATTGGTACTAATGATGTAGCATCGTAAGAGTCTGCGACCGTTTGTTAAGCAATTGTTAAGGGGATTTGGAATACAAATACACCAGGTCTAGGATTTCAGTATCTGATGAATTGCGTCGTTAAAAAGCAGGAATAGTTGAGAAAATCACAAAAAATTCACTAAAAAGCAGCAACAACGGTGATATGTGATTTTGGAGTTAGACAAGATGATGAAGAAACCATCAAAGACCCTTCCTAAGCTGTTCTTGCTCAGCGGTATCAGTTTGAGCCTGCTGGCTTGCCAATCATCGATGAGCCAGAGCTCCTCCAGCATGCCATCCATGCCCTCAACTTCCAGCTCGAGCTCGTCCAGCTCGCCGTCTATGCCTTCCGCCAGCTCCAGCAGCAGCCAATCGCCTTCGTCGAGTTCAAGTTCCAGTTCATCTTCAAGTTCATCGCCACGCTCACCTGCAATACCCTCGATACAGCAGAGTAGCAGTGGTGGTGCGCCCAGTTCCTCGTCATCCTCGAGCCCTGCAGGTGCGCAGAGCCAATCAGACTCCAACAGCCAGGCTTCTCAGTCAGGGAGCCAGAGTGCGACTAACTCCAGTTCTTTTCCGGCAGGCAGCCAGGGTTCGACAGCTTCCCAGTCTGATCAGCAGAGCTCCGCCGGGAGTGCGCCTTCGAGCAGTGCAAACAGCCCGGGCCAGGATGCCGGCACACAATCTCGCACAGCGGGAGAGCAGGCAGGGGATGCCGACGGTCGCGACAGTTCCACTGGGGACTTGAATAACGGCAATGGTGGGAATAGTGATTCCGGAACCGGGTCGTTAGGAGATCCAGGTGGGGATTACAGCCTGGATACTCTGCCAGATGGCGTATTAAGTGGGAATGGTGGCAGCCAATCGAATGGTGTATTGACGGCTGCTGAGCGGGCTGCCGTGCTCGATGAACGATTACGACAGGGCTATGAGACATTTGACGGCTTTATTCTGAGCGAGAGAGAACGTGCCCAAAATGAGAATAACGCCGCGGGAAGCTCAAACCCGGGTGGGGACTCCGGGGGCAGTGCTGGTGGTGGCGGCGCGGATGCTCAACCCCAGACATTGGAGGAAGCAAGCTCCCTACCTCCGGGTGTTATCGCTTCCAGCCAGCCCGCTGGAGCACCATCGGCGCAAAATCAGACGTTTCCACCACCAGAAGATATCCCCAGTGGTCGGGACGATGACGTAGTAGCAAGACAATTGAGAGAGGCCGCCATGAGTGAGCCAGACCCGGAATTGCGTGAAGCACTCTGGGAAGAGTACAGAAACTATACAGGTATTGGTGACCAGCAATGAAACACTTAGTGATGCGAACATTACCGTTGAAGAATCTAACAGGAATAATTCTGGTTGCCTTCTTTGTGAGTGCCTGCGCTACACACACAGTAAAGTCTACGACCTATACGCCGGTTATCTCAGACAGTCAGAATGTGCCCGAGGATTATTTGCTGGATGTTGGTATCGCAATATTCAATTCGGGCATCGATGAGATCCCCAGGGGCGAAGAAGAAACCACCAATAATGAAATCAGAGTTGCAGAGTCTCGCTATGCACCCTATCTGCTGGCTGAGACCCTGCAGCGTTCTGGCAACTGGGGCATAGTCAGGCTTATGCCCAGCAACGCCAGCCCCATGGATGTGTTTGTAAACGGCACTATTTTGCAGTCAAACGGTGAGGCGATGCGCATTCGTATTGCGGTATCGGACTCAACCGGGCGCGATTGGTACACCAAGGTCTATGACGAAGTTGTAAGCCAGTTCAGTTATGACCCCTCGCAGCGGCAGCAGAATGATCCCTTTCAGGTGCTCTACAATAACATTGCCAACGACCTGCTGGCGTTTCGTAATGACAATATCACTGCGCAACAAATAACCGAGATACGAACCATATCCGAAATCCTGTTTGCTCAGCGATTTGCGCCTGAAGTGTTCGATACTTACCTTGGTGAAGACCGAAACGGCAATATTCAGATCGTCTCTCTGCCTGCGGATTCAGATCCTCTACTGGAGCGCGTTCGTGATATCCGGGAAAGAGACTTCATGTTTATCGATACCGTGCAGGACTACTACGCGACTTATGTGAGACAGATGCGCCTGCCTTACGATTCCTGGCGAGAGCTGAGTTATCACGAAACCATCGAACTGCGTGAAATTCAGGCATCCGCCAGGCGCCGCTTCATTGCCGGTGCGGCGGCAGTGGTTGGGGGCCTGGCAGCGGCAAGCGGAGGATCCACCTATGCATCCCAGACCGCTGGCGTAGCAGGTGTTGGTGCCGGCGCCTACCTGATCAAGAGTGGATTCGACAAGCGGGCCGAAGCAAAAATTCACATGGAGGCGCTGGAGGAGCTCGGACAGTCACTCGAGGACGAAGTGGCTCCACAGGTTTTTAGCCTGGATAATCGCACAATTACCCTCACCGGTTCCGTCGAAGAGCAGTACGTTCAATGGCGGGAAATACTGGCAGATCTTTATGCTGCAGATATAGGCCAGCTGTAATTGTTATAAAAAATCCACATGCACTATTTCATTCGTAGAAACAGATATGTCAGAGAACGACATCGACAATATAGAGCCCGTAGATTTTGACCTGAATGAAAGCACTCTATTCGCCAGTCAAACCACCACAGTAACATCCAACAAACCGCCGTTAGGGATCTGGATCGGGCTGGCTGCTCTGATTCTGGTGGCCCTGCTGGTGATTTTTGTTTTGCCCTCGGTAGTCATGGAATACGAACTGCCTCTGGAAAGACGTGTCGACCTTACAGACCTTCAGCCGGCAGTAGCACCGGTCAATCCTGCAACAGCTATTTCTCCATTTGAAGAAGCCCAGCGGTCGTTGCAGCGCAAGGAAGCCCAGGATGTCCTGGCAACACTGCTGGAGAAGCAGGGCGAGCTGGATGCATTGGAGGTAGAACAATGGGCACAGGCGGAATATGAGTCGGCGCTGAAAGAGGCCAGTATTGGTGATGAGTATTATCGCAACCAGGATTTCGTGTTGGCCTCGGAGTCCTATACCCGCGGCCGCGATGACCTGGTCGATCTGCTCGATACACTCCCTACTGTACTGACACAAACACTGATTGATGCACAACGGGCGTTGGATGAAGCCGACTCGACGATGGCGCAGGATAAGTTCTCCCTGGCTCTGTTATTCGATCCTGAAAATGAAGTCGCGCAGATTGGTTTCGAACGGTCACGGGCTCTGGATGCAGTTACAGCCCTGTTCACCAACGCCGATGAGCTGCTTGAAGACGGAGAGTTGGCCGCAGCACGGGATGCCTACCAGGAGATTCTCAACCTGGATAGTTACAACGATCTGGCTAAACAGCGCATCGCAGTTGTTAGCGCGCAGATTGCCGAAAATGAGTTTGCTAGCATTATGTCCAGCGGCTATGCACTACTTTCCAGTGGCGATGCAGAACAGGCAATAGCGACATTTCAGCGTGCCGCCAACATGGGCATAAATCAGGAAGAGGCATTCGCTGCGATCAGCCAAACTGAGAATGAAGTCGCCAATGTCCAGATTAATGCTATACGGGAACTGATTAGTGCCGCCGAGAGTCAGGAGCAGTGGCAGGCTGCGGTGACGGAGTATGACAACGTACTCAGTATCGATGCTAACCTGTTGTTCGCCATTAATGGCAGGGACTATGCTGGCAAGCGTGCCCAGCTCAATCAGCTGCTGGTCGATGCGATCGGTAATCCGGAGCGTTTTGCCGAGGATGCCGTATATCAACAGACACTTGATGTCTACTATACCGGGCGCTCAATAGAAACACCCGGCCCGAAATTGGTCGGGCAATTGGATCAGTTGCAGGCCTTACTGGAATCTTCGCAGGTGCCCATCGACATTAGGCTCGAGTCTGACAACCTGACCGATGTCACACTACTGCAGGTTGGCAACCTGGGGGCTTTTGAGCAACGCGCGGTCGCTCTGAAGCCAGGCCGCTACGTTGCCGTTGGCCGGCGGTCAGGTTACCGTGAGGTTCGTGAAGAATTCACGGTTGGGTTTGGGCTGACCCCCGCTTCCGTTGTCGTGCGATGCGAAGAGCGCATAGCTGCTACCAGCAGGCGATGAGCAGATGGAAAACATTGACAACAACAGCGCAGTTCAAGGGTCGCCTGACCCTATAGTTCCAATAGACTTCACGCCCAATGATGACAAGGGGCCAAGAGTCACATTTAAGCCTAGATGGATCCACGCGGTAGTCGCAATCTTTGTAGTCATTTCTGGAATGGCTGGCTGGTTCGTGCTGACTGCAAAATCAGTTTTCGTGGAAGTCGATCCTATTACTGCGCAGATTCAGATTGATGGTGGATTTAATGTCAGACTTGGGCAGCGCTACCTCATTCGAACCGGCTCTTATGCACTGACTCTTACCAATGAAGGATATCACGATAGTGTAACCCAGCTTCTAGTCAGCACGGACCAGTCTCAAACCCATCCCTTCGAGATGCGCAAGTTACCGGGGATTGTTTCCATCGCCTCTCTCAACATCGATGGTGCTCGCGTGCAGGTCGATGGTGTTGACTTTGGTGTGACCCCCCTGATCGACGTTCCGGTCGAATCCGGTGAACATCAACTCACTATTTCAAAAGATCGCTATCTGGACCACAGCGAAGCAATTACTATTGAAGGGCGTTCCGTTGTTCAACGTTACCAGGCTACTCTTGAGCCGGCGTGGGCGACCGTCAGCCTTTCGACCACGCCAGCTGGAGCCGATGTGCTGGTGGATGGCGAAGTGATTGGTACTACTCCGTTAAATGCAGAAATTCTGCAGGGGCGACGGGATGTAACCCTGAAGTTAGCTGGGCACAAGGCCTGGCAAGATGATTTCGATGTGATGGCAGGGGAAGATTTTACCGTACCTGCAGTGGAGTTGGAGCCAGCCGATGGCCTGGTGTTTATTCGCAGCAATCCGTCGGCGGCCAATGTCACCATAGGTGGAGAGTTTAAGGGACTAACGCCGCTGGAAGTTGCGCTGCCTCCTACCCAGGAACATGAGCTTTCTTTTTTCAAGAATGGCTACCATTTGAACAAGACCAGCATCCGTACTCAAGCAAATCAGGAGCGGGAGTTAAATGTCAAGCTAGATCCGATTTTAACCAGCGTCAGTGTGATGAGTGAACCTGTGGATGCCGAGCTCTATGTCAATGGCGAGTATCGAGGATTGGCAAACCAGACTATCGAATTGATGGCTGCCAGCCAACAGATTGAGATTCGTAAAGCCGGCTATGTGCCTTATGCAACCGAATTCACATCGCGTCCCGGCCTGGGCCAGGTAATCAGGGTTACTCTGAAGTCATTGGAGCAGGCCAGACTCGATCAGATAGAACCAGTTATTGCCACTGCGGCAGGCCAATCACTAAAGCTGTTTTATCCAGGTGCTTACACAATGGGAGCGTCGCGCCGGGAAGCCGGAAGAAGGCCCAATGAGAACTTGCGTGATATTCAGTTGGAACGGCCGTTTTATATTTCTTACCAGGAAGTCACCAATTCAGAATATCGAATGTTCGACAGCGAACATAATTCGGGTATCGTAGCTGGAGTGACTCTAAACAACGAAGCGCAACCGGTTGTTCAGATCACTTGGACTCAGGCTGCACTGTACTGTAATTGGCTCAGCGAGCAGGAATCACTGCCAGTCTTTTACCAGGTCAATGAAGAAAATGAAGTAGTGGGATTTAATCCCGACTCCGAGGGTTATCGATTACCGTCAGAAGCAGAATGGGCCTGGATAGCACGAACCGATGGCAGCGGTAATCAACTCAAGTACCCCTGGGGAGACCGGTTACCACCCCCAGAAAATGCAGGCAACTTTGCCGACGTAACCGTACAGAACTATCTCGGCGAAATCATGTTCAACTACGACGATGGCCATTTCGCGACCGCACCGGTTGGATCATTCTCACCCAATCAGTATGAAATTCTAGACATGGCAGGTAATGTCGCCGAGTGGGTGAATGATTTTTATGGTGCAGTGGGTTCTATCGGGGGTGTCGAAATCGATCCTCTAGGACCGGAAGACGGTCAGTTTCACACCATTCGAGGATCCAGCTGGGCGCACGGATCAATCACCGAGATGCGCCTGTCATTTCGAGATTTTGGTGTGGAAGCCCGCGACGATGTCGGATTTCGAATAGCCCGTTATCTGGAGGAATAGTCTATGCGCAAATTAGTCATTATGTTTCTGGCACTTCTCGCATCGATCGCCTGGGCTGCAGAGAATCAACCTCAGCAACAGGCGGATGCAGATGCCGAGCAGCGGGTGCTGGATACCGAGGTAACGTCAGAAGAACTGGAAGCGGCTGAAAATGATGAATTGATACTGAGTGACCCCGAGGACGCTGAGCAGGTAGACGAACAAGACCGCGGATCATCGCGGTTTATCCCCACCGAACAGATTTCCCAGGATCTGGGGGTTTCTTTTCCAGTAGACATTTAGGTGATTGGTATTCAGGAGCAGGATAAGGGAATAGTTAAGGAATAATTTATGAAACAAGGCTCTCTATACGAAGCACTCTTTCAGGTCGCTGCCCTCATTCTGGCGGTTATCATAGTGCACGCCACTTATGTCACGGTGATCAGGCCCAACGCAGAATTGATACAGGAGCAACAGAACCTGTTACAACAAACAGATGAGAATTTTGTACCGGAGCGTTCGGTATTTATTATTCTGCGGGATTTTGAACAGGAGACCTGCATCATCCTGATGTTATGGGCGGTCGCCATAATCGGCTTGAAAACTCAAAGTACACTGCGTGAAAGGTCGCTTCTGGACCGGACACTGGTTCAGGTCTCAGAAGGCATGAGTATTCTGCCGGAGGACTCGCGTAACTATGCCAGACCGGTGCAGGCTTTACCGGATAAGGAACGTGAATTCCTGCTACCCAGAGCCTTGCTGGCTGGGCTGCATCGCTTTCAGAGCACACGAAATATTCAGGATGTTGCAACGACAGTCAAAGACACCTGTGAGACCGAAGCGGATCGTATGGAAACGGAGCTTACCATCGTGCGTTATATCGCCTGGGCAATCCCCTCGATCGGATTCCTGGGAACGGTGCGTGGTATTGGCACGGCATTAGGGCAGGCTTACCAGGCAGTAAGCGGCGATATTGTGGGCGTTACCGTCAGCCTGGGTGTAGCCTTTAACTCAACTTTTGTGGCGCTGGTGGTGAGTATCTTCCTGATGTTTCTATTGCATCAGCTGCAGTTACTACAGGACAGGTTGGTACTGGATACGCAGCATTATTGTGATGAACGTTTGATCCAGCACCTGCAGGTGCCTGAGCGGGCGCCAGAGAGGGTCAGCCAAGTATGAGTCTGAAGGTTATCGAGCTGAACGATTGCGGAATCGCTGTCGGTGATGAGAGTGGCATCATCACCCAGAGTCCCGGATTTGCGCTGGCCGTGGGTAACTCATTAGAGATCGGAGAAAATGCAGAGCAACAAGCTAGACTGCAACCGACCAACAGCTACAACAAGTATTGGCATGAGCTTAGCCTGGAACCACTTGCCCACGGCAATAACATCAGACACTTTGCGGACATTGCCTATGCCCAGTTATTGCACCTGGCCGAAATTGGGCAAGTCGATGCAGACGTCATCTTTGCAGTACCGGGCAACTTCACGCGGCAGCAATTGGCCATACTGCTTGGTCTGGCTAAGCAGAGCCCGTTTACAGCTGTAGGTGTCGTAGACTCCGCTCTGGCTGCGGCAATTGCCGCCGTGCAATCAGATGCCATCATCTATGCCGATATTCAACTGCACCAGGTAGTCCTGACCAAACTTAAATGTGTAGCCGGACAGTTGCACACCGATTCAGTTATCCAGGTACCCGGTGTGGGTAGCCAGAACTTCATGGACCTCATGATGCAGTTATCGACGGGATTGTTTATTCAGCAATGTCGGTTTAATCCGCAGCACGATGCTAACTCCGAACAACAGCTGTATAACGAGTTGCCACGCTGGTTGCAGCAGAGCGATGCAGATCGAAGTAGCCTTATTTTGGAATTGAAAACGGAATCCGCGGTGCATACAGCCAAGATGCCACGCGAGAGTTTGATCAGTAATTTAAACGGCCAGTACAACAAGATCAACCAACAGATTGAAAGCCTCGCTACCGAACACGATGTACAACTGTTGCTCAGCTCGCGCTTGTCGGCGTTGCCAGGATTGACGGCAGCATTAAAACAACACCGCGACCTGCTTGTATTGGATCCTCACAGCGTCAACACGGCATGCCTGGATTACCGTGATCTGATTACCGGGGGAGACGAAGCCATTCGCCTGATAGATAAACTGCCGATGCAGGCAGCAATAGACGGTGGTGCTGCATCCACAGCTGAAACTCCGGCCAGTGATACAAACATAGGCGACCAACCCACCCACGTGTTGTACTTAAACCGGGCGCTGGCGGTGGGTGCCATCGAGATAAAGAATAACGTAAAGCTCAACGGCAGTGCTTCAAGCGCGAAGACTATTGTAATGGCATTGGACAATTTGCCAGAAGATCTGGGCTGCATCGAGAAACGTGGCTTGGGGGTGTTTCTCGACTGTGGCAACAATGAGGCCCTGCTCAATGATAATAAAGTCAGTGGCCAACATGAACTCAAGCTCGGCGATCGAATACAGTTCGCTGCTAACGGCGAAGAAATTTGTTTAATACAGGTAGATAATGTCGTCTAAAACCAAGGCAAACCGACGCAAAGTCAACCCTCTCAGCCTGTCGTTTCTCGACGTTATGTTCTGTGGGTTTGGTGCGGTTATCCTGATCTTCCTGATTCTGGATCATGCCAGTACGATCTCGCCAGTGAATGAAAACCCCGATCTGACGGCCGAGATAAATCTGCTGGAGGAGGAAGTGAGAGAAGGTCAACTGGGGCTGGTGCAGATTCGCAATACCTTATCTGATGTGAGTTTTGAAGTGGTGGATGCACAGGGCATGGCCCGGAGGATTCAGGAACAACTCGATACCTTTCTGCAGGAACTGGCCTCTCTGGAAAATTCCAGCGTCGCCACGATTGAGGACATTGAAAGACTGCGTGCCGATATCCAGGCCCTCGAGGAAGACTTACTGCGCTTACAGGCCAGTGCCTTCGAGCAGGAGGGCAACAGCGTTCGCCAGTTCATCGGAGACGGCAATCGCCAGTATCTGTCAGGCCTGTTTCTGGGCGGTCAACGCATTATGATTCTGATCGACAGCTCAGCCAGCATGCTCGATAGTACATTGGTCAATATTATCCGCACCCGCAATATGTCGGAT
>DMJN01000117.1 GCA_003451715.1 Gammaproteobacteria bacterium
ATCCGCACCCGCAATATGTCGGATGAACGGAAGAAAAATGCACCAAAATGGCAACGTGTTGTCAATACGGTAGACTGGATCAGTACCCAGCTACCCATTACCAGCCGCTACCAGATCTGGCATTTCAGCGAAGACACCAACAGCGTCCTGCCTGGCACTCAGGATATCTGGCTGGAAGTGGCGGATCGTGACGAATTAAACCAGGCGATCCTGAATGTGAATGACATCGTGCCGGACAAGGGCACCAATATGGAGCAGGTATTCCAGGCGGTGGCCAGTATGAATCCATTGCCGGATAATATTTTTCTGATTACGGATGGATTGCCAACCATCAACAACCGAGGCACCTCCCAGGCCCTGGTAACCCCAGCTGAGCGCGTGGAGCTGTTTGAAGATGCTGTGGAAGAACTTCCGGAGGGTATTCCGGTCAATATAGTATTAATGCCACTGGAGGGGGATCCAAGCGCTGCTGCCATTTACTGGCAGTTGGCACAATACTCCCAGGGGTCATTCTTAACGCCATCCAAGGACTGGCCTTAACCAGGCGACAGACCAAATTCAGGCCGTTTGGAACAGTGGGCAACAGCTTAGAGTAATAGAATCGATAATTCATGAGCAGACGTAGAGACAGAGAACCAGACTCCTTCAGCATATCCTTTCTGGATGTGGCTTCCTGTGGGTTCGGCGCCATGATTATTCTATTGATGATTACCAAGTCATCGGCCCCGGAGACTATCGAATATGTCGATGTCACACCGGAAGGCTCGATCATCGAGCTGCAGGAGACCTTGTTCGCAATTCGTGGTGAGACCACGATTCTCAACCGGGAGCTGAACGCCAAGCATGAGCAACTCTCCGCCCTGACAGACCGGATTGCCCGGCTGCGGCGGGACCTGGATGACACTGAAGGGCGTTATCAGACCTCCCGGCAGCTCTCCGATGAAACCACCGATGAAGTCGGCAGGCTATCGCTGGCACGGCAGACCCTGACCGAAGAAATGGAAAGGTTATTGGCCAATAGCGTCGCGCCAACAGATAACGCAATTGGCGGGGTTCCAGTTGATAGTGAGTACATTATTTTCGTGATCGATACCTCCGGCAGTATGTTCAATAACCCGAGCTGGAACAAGATGTTGGGGGTAATCGGGAACACCCTGGATGTCTACCCCGAGGTCAAGGGCATCCAGGTCATGAACGACATGGGCGACTATATGTTTGATTCCTACCGAGGGGATTGGATTACGGACACACCGGGGCGCCGTAACCAGATTATTTCTACCCTGAGAAACTGGAATCCCTACAGCAACAGTAGTCCTGTTGAGGGCGTAACCCGGGCGATTAACACGTTTTATTCGCCAGACAAGAAAATTAGTATTTATGTTCTCGGTGATGATTTCCAGCCTGGCGGGTCTATTCAAGAGGTATTGCGGACAATTGACCGTATAAATGTAGAGGATGACAATGGAGATCGGCTGGTACGCATCCATGGCGTTGGTTTTCCTACGATTTTTAACGGTCCGGCGAGATTCCAGCAGAGTGTTTACCGATATTCGACACTAATGCGGGAGATGACTCAGCGAAATGGTGGTACATTTGTGGGTCTGAATGATTATCAGTGATGAATTAGTGGGCGTAAGCTTGATTAACAGGTGGGCAGCGTTTTGGAGATGATACAGTTGACAGCAACTAGCGATAGGGGGTTAAACAGAGCGGTACTGCTGTTTGTACTCGCGATGCTGGCTGGCTGTGGCGTAACTAACGTAGTCATCGACGGCAGCTTCCCTACTCCGAATATCAACAAAATACCGGTCTCGGTAGCTGTGCTATATGACGATGCTCTCAGGGAATTTGCCTATATGGAGTATTCCGAGACCGGGCAGGAAGAGTTTAATATTGAGAGTGGTCTGTCACACGTACAGCTGTTCAATGCAGTCTTACCTGCCATGTTTGATAGGGTTATAGTCGTTGAAAGCATAGACGATGCGCAGTCTCAGGGAGTCGATGCAGTATTTGCACCGGCCATCGAGGAGTTTCAATTGGCCCTCCCAGCAAAGACCAAGCTGGAAGTTTATGAAGTCTGGATCAAGTACAACATGCGATTACTAACAGCAGAGGGTGACTATATCGCTGATTGGGTACTTACTTCTTACGGAAAGACACCGACACAAACTTTCCTTTCTACAGAAGCGGCGATTAATGAAGCCGCTGTCGTCGCCTTACGAGATCTGGCATCGAGTTTTTCCTTGAGTTTTGCCCAGGTACCCGAAGTGCGTGATTGGTTAGGGAGCCTGTGATCAGTCAATGTCCGGCTTCTTCCGAAGGCGAGGTAGGCTTTAGAGCGAGGGGCTCGGGTAGAGGATTGTCATGAAGTACCGTTTATTAAATACAAACAATGCAGGCCTACTAATAGTATTGTTAGGGCTGCTCGCATCCTGCACCAGTACCACTGTCGATGAATTTCGCCAGGGCGAAACTGGCATCGAGAATGATGAGTCAGTAGTGATTCTGGGAAGACGTCAGGCAAGCGACTATGAGACCCGCTCAGAATTT
Source organism: Gammaproteobacteria bacterium (assembly GCA_003451715.1). Taxonomy (GTDB): domain Bacteria; phylum Pseudomonadota; class Gammaproteobacteria; order Pseudomonadales; family Pseudohongiellaceae; genus UBA9145. The sequence goes on from DMJN01000117.1 coordinate 2,551, forward strand.
GTGGAATGTGTCGGCGAACGCATGACGCGCGGTGACAATTCAATACGTGTGGTCCCGGAACAGGAATTTGTCGACGCCATGTTCCCCTGGTTTGAACCTCGTACGGCACCGCTGCGTACTCGTGATCTTGAACAATTAATGGCGGAAGATGTCGTCGCTACCAAAATGAACGAATTTGGTATCCGTTATATTGTCTGGCTGGATGGATTCACAGAAACATCAGATCGCTCAGGTTCAATTTCCTGCGCTATTGGTCCCGGAGGGGGTGGTTGCTTTGGGTTTGGCACCTGGGAAGACGATGCAAATTTCGATGCCAGAGTTTGGGACGTCGGCTCCCTATCCTCAGTCGGGACCATAAACACCGATGCCACTGGGCAATCCTATCTGCCAGCACTCATATTACCAATACCACTTATCGCTAGAGTTGAAGCTAATGCATGTAGCCGGTTAGCCACTCAACTTAAACAGTTTGTACTCGGTAGCTAACTCCAAGCTCTATTTCGCTATCCATGAAGAAAGACAGGTGGCACCATGATTAATCTAGGCACTCGAAGCTTGGCAAATTTCTTTTCCGTTCGGCTCAACTTGAAACAATTCCTGGTCACTGGCTTGGCGCTTGTGATGATTCCGTTCCTGAGCTCTTGTTCTATCAATCCAGCCACTGGCAGCGCAAATCTGGTACTGATGTCGGAAAATAAGGAGAAGGAAATTGGACTTGAAGAGCACGAAAAAGTGCTCGACAGCATGCCGGTGCTTGAAGATGAAAAACTATTAGCCTATGTCAGGGAGGTTGGCAACAAGGTTGCAAAAGTCAGCCATCGGCCAAACCTTGAATATACTTTTAACATTATTGACAGCCCTGATATCAATGCGTTTGCACTGCCAGGCGGGTATGTGTACGTCAATCGGGGGTTGCTTACATTCATGAATTCAGAGGCAGATCTGGCCGCAGTGCTGGCTCATGAGATAGGTCATATCACGGCACGTCATGCAGTGCAGCAGCAAGCCCGTGGAGCACTGGCTAACGTGGCATCTACTGTAGGAGGTGTGGTGACAGCAGTTGCTACTGGCAGTGGTTATGTGGGTTCCCAGATCAGCCAGGTCGCTTCGATCTGGGCACAGACCGGCCTGAGTGGATTTGGTCGTGAGCATGAACTGGAGGCCGACCAGCTAGGTGCCGAGTATCTGGTCAGGGCTGGTTATGATCCCACGGCCATGATCGACGTTATCACCGTACTCAAAAATCAGGAAGATTTCAGTCGACGGGTATCTGGAGGGGGCGGCGGCTACCACGGGCTTTTCGCTACTCATCCACGTAACGATACTCGCTTGCAAGAGGCTATCGCTGCAGTTGGGCAGCTGGATGATATTGAAATAACTCACCTCGACGATGAGAATTTCCGTGATCAGATTAATGGCTTGATTGTAGGGGCCAGCCAGGGATCTCAATCCTCTGAGACACGCAATCGTTATTATCAAGGAGCGATGGGCTATACCCTGGTGTTCCCGGAAGAATGGGAGATCACTGAGACGATCACCACGGTTGCTGCATCGGCACCCAACATCGGATCGCTAAAAATCGAAGCACAGAGATTGCAAGACAACATCGAGCCTCGAGTCTTTATTAGAGATAAGATGGGGATAAGCAACCTGCAGAAATCAGAAGCCCTTGAACAGTACAGGTTAATCGGTTTTACGGGAATCACAACTTCCCAGGAAACAGGAAATCCAGAAAGGATTGCTGCAATATATTTTGGGCCACGTGTATTTACCTTTCGAGGAGACATTCAGGATAGCGACTCCGAGGATGAGATCGATGCGGAACTGCTCGCCTCCATTCGGACCTTTAGAGCAATTCAGCAAGGTGAAGCACACTCCGGCAATGAGATGAAAATAAAGTTTGTACAGGCCAGTGAATTCTTTGATTTCGCGGTTGTTGCAAGATCCAGTAAGATCGCCAATTTCCCTGAAGAAACCCTGAGAATACTCAATGGGTACTACCCTACCGGCTCGCCAGAAGCAGGCGAATGGGTTAAGTTGGTCGAGTAGATAGGAAAGTTCCCACAATCCCAAATTCCGGCCTTGTGTCTATCTATTCGCCGCAATGCCGATAAAAATGGAGAATCCCTGGTTACCAGGCCAATGACAGCAGTCGACGAACAGCAGAGCACACCCGCGAAAAAGAACACTCCTCTGAACCTGAAGGATTTTCTGGATGGTTTGCTCGAAGAAGGCTATATCGATCAAGAGGGGTATGATCATGCCGTTGCCGAACAACATGCTGCCCAGCACAGAAAGAAACACATCCTGCAGTTTATCGCCGACCTGAACCTGGACAACAAACAAAACAAAGGCCATGCTCTCGATATAGAAACGTTGACGATGGCTTTGAGCAAGCAATGTGGGCAGGATTACTTTCGAATTGATCCACTAAAGATAGACGTTGCTATGGTAACCTAGGTAATGGATTACAAGTTTTCCCAACGTCACCAAATTCTCGCCGTCGATGAAACCCCAACAGAAGTCGTGATTACCAGTGCCGAGCCTTATCTTGATGTCTGGGAGTCGGTACTGGAACATACATCCCAGAAACAGATCAAGAGGGTAGTCTCAAATCCGACCGATATTAAGCGGCTCACAACGGAATTTTATAGCCTGTCTAAGTCCGTTCAGGGAGCAACGGCAGGAGGAGTACAGAAGAAGGGTATCGGTAATCTCGAGCAGATGCTTGAGTTGGGCAACATCAAGGACCCCGAGGCTAACGACCAGCACATAGTCAATGTAGTCGACTGGCTTTTGCAGTATGCCTTCGAACAACGCGCCAGCGACATTCATATCGAGCCACGGCGGGAGAAAGGCAATATTCGTTTCCGGATCGACGGTGTGCTCTACACCGTCTACGCATTGCCGATGCAGGTATTGGCTGCCGTTACCAGCCGATTAAAAATCCTGGGCAGGATGAATGTAGCAGAAAAGCGTAAACCCCAGGATGGTCGGATCAAGACTAAGAGCCCAAACGGTGAAGAAGTAGAGCTGCGGCTATCAACCCTACCAACCGCCTTTGGCGAAAAGCTAGTGATGCGTATTTTCGATCCTGGCGTTTTACTCAAGCCCTTCGAAGAATTGGGTTTAATCAATGAAGATTTAAAGCGCTGGAAACAAATTGTTTCGAACAATAATGGCATCGTCATCATTACCGGGCCGACTGGAAGCGGTAAAACGACGACTCTGTACTCAACTCTCAAGATGCTGGCAACTGAAGAAGTGAACGTCTGTACAATTGAAGATCCCATCGAAATGGTTGAAGAGCAGTTCAACCAGATGTAGGTTCAGGATAACATCGACCTCAATTTTGCCGACGGTGTCAAAGCTCTGTTACGACAAGACCCGGACATTATCATGATTGGTGAGGTGCGAGACCTGGCGACCGCAGAAATGGCCATTCAGGCTGCTTTGACAGGACACCTGGTATTCACAACATTGCACACAAACGATGCACCTTCAGCAATTACCAGATTAATGGAACTTGGCGTTCCACCTTATCTGATCAAGGCAACAGTGATCGGTGTCGTGGCACAACGACTGATTCGCGTGCTATGTCCAGCTTGCAAGAAGGCGACCAAGGTAGAGGAGGATGCGTGGAACTCGCTTACACTGCCCTGGAAAGTAAAATTGCCAAAGTCTGTAGCGTATTCAGAAGGTTGTATGGAATGCAGAGAGACTGGTTTCATGGGGCGTGAAGGAATTTATGAAGTCATGCCTTTCTCTGATACGTTGCAGGAGTATGCGTCCGATAGAAGAACCCTATCCAACCTCAGAAAACAAGCCCATAAGGAAGGCATGCTGAGTCTGCGCTTGAGTGGTGCTCAATAAGTTGCGGCAGGAGTGACAACAGTAAACGAAATCTTGAGAGTGACTCCAGAGAACAGGCTTTAAACAGGGGCAGCAAGGCCACTGAATCGGTGAGTTCACTCTACATTTATTATCTGCACGTGGAACTAATGATCCGAGCCTTGTTAACTTCGGCCGTATATTGGCGCCCGATCGATACCCTATGACATCCACCGAGCGCATCCTGATTATTGGGCCCTCCTGGATTGGGGATATGGTTATGGCTCAGGCACTGTTCATGACCCTCAGGCAGGAGCACCCACAATGCCACATCACGGTTATGGCGCCAGACTGGACCCGACCGCTACTGGAGAGGATGCCCGAAGTCGATGAGAGTATCGATGCTCAACTCGCACACGGCGAACTGAGACTTCTCAGGCGCCACGCCATCGGGAGATCCCTGCAAGCCATCAATTTTACGGCGGCTATCGTGTTGCCTAACTCATTTAAGTCTGCGCTTATCCCATTCCATGCCAGTATTCCAAGGCGCATCGGATGGGGTAGTGAATGGCGTGCACCCCTATTAACCGACTGCCGTCGCCTCAATAAAGCCAATTATCCACTGATGGTGCAACGCTATGTTGCGTTGGCTTTTCCTGCCAGTGCTGAGCCCCCTGCCGTGATACTGAATCCTGTATTAGAAATTGACGCAATAAATGTCAGCAATACGCTGCTTGAGTTCGGCCTGCATGACGGCATCAAAATTCTCGGTATCTGTCCGGGTGCCGAGTTTGGAGATGCAAAGCAGTGGCCAGCACAGCATTTCGCAGCTATGTGCAATGCCATGCTTACAGATGATTGGCAGGTCTGGATATTCGGATCAAACAATGACGCACTGGCAGCAGAGGCAATATTGGCAGATATCGATGGTGACAAGATCGATCGCTGCATTAATCTGACGGGAAAAACCAGCCTGGCCCAGGCGATAGATCTCATGTCGGTGACAACGGTGGTAGTATCAAATGATTCCGGCTTGATGCATATTGCTGCAGCCCTGAGCAAGCCTGTAGTTGGATTGTATGGATCGACGTCACCGGACTTTACACCACCCTTGACGGAAAGTGTAAAATTGCTCGCGACCGACATTGAGTGCAGACCCTGTTTTAAGAGAACTTGCCCATATGGACATCACCGCTGTCTTACTGAACAGCAGCCGGCCCGGGTGCTGGAAGCCATAATCCAGTTAATGGAAGCTTAAAAGGAACAATGCGCGTATTAATAGTAAAAGTCTCTTCCCTCGGTGACATCATTCACACGCTGCCGGCAGTAACCGATGCACACCTGGCCCACAAGGATCTGGTGTTTGACTGGGTAGTAGAGGAAAGCTTCGCTGAAGTGCCAGGTTGGCACCCGGCGGTGGATAAGGTAATTCCTGTAGCTATTCGAAGATGGCGTCGAAGTCTGGTGAAGACCTATCTTAACCGTGAATTTCGCTCCTTCAGGCATGCCCTGCAAGGGGTACACTATGATCTGGTAATCGATGCACAGGGGCTCATCAAGAGCGGTATCATTAGTCGCCTTTCAAAGGGACTGACGATTGGGCTAAGTAACCGGACAATTCGAGAGCCACTGGCCACGCTTTTTTATAACAAGGTTTACTCTGTTCCCTGGACCGAACATGCGGTTGATCGCGTACGACAACTATTCTCTCGAGCCCTTAAGTACAACTATGACAGTAATGTGGTTGACTATGGAATCGACATCAACCGCAAAGAGGGAGTAGAAAGCTCGCATGAGAACAAACAGGTTGTTTTTCTTCACGGCACAACATGGAGCACAAAGCATTGGCCAGAATATTATTGGCGCCACCTCGCACATATTGCAACTGAGGAAGGATATGAGGTGCTCATACCGTGGGGCAATCCGAGCGAGCGAATTCGTGCTGACTTTATTGCGCGAGATAACGAACGAGTCACTGTGCTGGATAAGCAATCGCTGTCAGGACTCGCACTAAAAATCAATGGCTCCAGTGGAGTCATTGCAGTGGACACGGGACTGGGACATCTGGCAGCTGCATTATCGAAGCCGACCGTGTCTCTCTACGGCCCAACCAATCCTGATTTGTCGGGTACCTTCGGCGCTAAACAACTACACCTCAATTCCAATTTCAATTGTGCACCCTGTGTTAAGAAAGCATGCAACTATTCCGGGGCGGGAATAACTGATGAGTTTGACAGCCAGCCCTTCACTGTAATCCCGCCTTGTTTTTCAGCTCATAAACCGGAGAATGTCTGGCTACAATTTGAAAAACTACTACAAAACTAGATTTTCCGATGAAGCTGAGCTTTTTGATTTATTCCTATTTTCCCTACGGCGGTCAGCAGCGGGATTTTCTACGAATTGTGAATGAGTGTGTAAGCAGAGGACATCAGATCGATATCTATACCATTCGTTGGCAAGGCGAGGATCCTGTAGGAGTTAAGTTGATTAATGTACCGGTAAAGGCGCTAACCAGGGTAAAACTCTATCAACGCTTCACCCGATGGGTGAAAGCTGCACTTGCTAAACAACCAGATCATCCGGTAATTGGATTTAACAAGATGCCGATGCTGAATTTCTACTTCGCGGCGGATCCCTGCTTCGCAGAGAAAGCCGAGACCCAACGCGGCGGCTACTATAAATTCACGGCTCGCTATCGGCATTTTAGAGACTATGAAGAGGCTGTCTTTGGTGCCCATAGCGATACCCAAGTCTTTATACTTTCACAGCAGCAACGACAGGCGTTCAAAAAATACTACCCTGGATGTGAAGATCGCCTGCATGATGTGCCTCCAGGCATTTCTCCTGATCGACAGGTCGAGGCAGTTGATGAAACTCTGCGCAAGGAGCTGCGACAGGAATTCGCTATAGAAGAGAATGAGAAACTCATACTGCAGGTCGGATCCGGATTCAAGGTTAAAGGCGTAGACAGATCACTCAAATCAATTGCAGCGCTTCCAGACGAAATCAGATATGCAGTCCGCTACGTATTGATAGGACAAGATAAGGCAGCCGGGTTTCAGAAGCTGGCTAATAAGCTTGGTGTTGCTGACCAGGTTACAATTCTACCTGGCAGGGATGACATTCCTAGATTTCTGGCAGGAGCCGATCTGTTATTACACCCCGCTTATGCCGAGAGTGCGGGTTATGTCTTACTTGAGGCGACTATAGCGGGTCTCCCGGTACTCACTACGGCAAGCTGTGGTTATTCTTCGCATATCGAGCAGGCTCAGTCCGGAGAAGTCTGCAACGATCCTTTTACACAGGACGATCTAAATGTGCGCCTGCTTGGTATGTTGCAGCAACTCGATACTGCCAATTGGTCAGAGAATGGTCTGAATTATGGCAAGAACCCTGAACTCTACGCAATGCCGCTGAGTGTCGCTGACTCGATCGAGCGAATGCTTGGCGAGCGAGGTTGATCGCTGGCATGTTTTACCTCAACGAAGAATTCACGCAAAACTTTGCCGGGGTAGATCCTTTCAAGATGCTTCAGGCCATGGAGGGCAACATCTATCGCCAGGCACCGGGGCGCAAGACTTTTCAATTCTCCCTAAATGGTAAAAGCTACTTCGTCAAACTTCATTCGGGAGTGGGTTGGAGGGAGATCTCCAAGAATTTACTGCAGCTCAGGCTACCGATATTGGGAGCTGGTAACGAATGGCGGGCCATCAACAAGCTCCACGAACTCGGTGTCGCCACACTAAACGCTGTGGCCTTTGGCGTGCGAGGCTGGAATCCGGCCAGCCGAGAATCTTTTATTATTACCGAAGCACTGGAAAATACGGTGAGCCTGGAAGACTACTGCAGGAACTGGAATCAAGACCCACCATCGCCGCTCTTGCGAAACCAATTAGTCAGGCAACTGGCCAGAATCAGTTTTACCCTGCATGACAACGGTATCTGCCATCGCGACTACTACTTGTGTCATTTCCTGATGCATGAAGGTCAAGAGATGCCGCCGAGCTTGTCACTGATCGATTTGCATCGTGCCCTGATAAAGTCAAATCTGGACAGACGGTGGATCATCAAGGACATCGCAGGACTGTATTATTCGGCCATGGATATCGGACTGAAACAGAGAGACATATTCAGATTTATCAGGAGCTACAGTGCTAAAGGATTACGCAGGAGTTTGAGCGAAGATAGAGATTTCTGGCAGCAGGTCGAGCTGAGAGCACACCGCATGCGTAAAAAACTGGGCCCGGCATAATGCGCAATCTCACTTGTGCCAAGCTCATTACAATGGGTAGACATATCCCGACGCCGTTTACTATCACTGTAGCAATAGATCAGGGAGAGGAAGAACTCAGGATCGATTCGATTTTGCGTATCGTTCCAGGTAAACGCCTGATTGGCGTGTCTAGCTGGAACGACTCGACAGTAATAGTAAAGCTGTTCTTCCAGCCGAATCACTGGAAACGCAACCT